>NZ_BORB01000014.1:0-109105 GCF_018332955.1 Lederbergia ruris | reverse complement strand
TCTCCTGAAAGTGGCAGGCACTCGCCTACTATTTTCAGGGAAAAACCATAAAAACACAAAATCAGGTGGAGAAAAACAAATCGTTTCTCTCCACCTGATTTATTTTAGGGACTTTTTAGACATCCCCAGTAAGGTCAAAGGCTAAATACGCGACGTCCTGTCGCTTCCCTTGCACTGGTACTTCCTGTACGTCGCAACGCCTTTGTGATCAACATCCTGTTGGCCTAAATATCGAAGTCTAAATCGCTTTTCTGCCCCTTATTTTGTTGTTGTTGGCTATTTTTCTTGACCATTTGTTGAATCTTTTCAATAGCCGAAGGTGCGTTATCAATCAATTTCTCAAGTAAATGCGTATTTTGTTCTAAATGAAGCATATTGACTCCATGTTTATTAACAACGAGGAAGGCAATTGGTGTAATCGATACACCCCCACCGCTTCCACCGCCAAAAGGCAATTGGGAGCCATCGCCTGATTCTTCATCAGAGGAGCTTCCACCTGAACTACTTCCCGATGAACCTCCTTTAAATTCACTTCCTCCCATCGCAAAACCAAAACCAACTTTTGAAACGGTTAAAATAACACCGCCATCTGGTGTTTCAACCGGTTCTCCGACGATGGTGTTCACGTCTATCATATCTTTCAAATTTTCCATTGCGGTTGTCATTAGGGCTTGAATCGGATGATCAGGCATTGAATGTCCTCCTGTCTTTTTCAGTCTGTGCAAATGATCGTTTTTTCTGTCTTTTCCATTCTCTAGCTAATTTATAGGCTGTTAACATAGCATTTCCTACTTTTATTTTCATCATACATTGAAAATTCGATTCAAAAGTTGTTTGCTGATAATTTGCTTGCACAGATAAGTTTGGATTTTTATAAAAGGAAAGATAATTTCTTAACCATGAAACAAAAGACCCCTTTATAGACCAAATGATGCCAGATGCGATCCCTGTATCGGCTGCATCTCCCAGTCCTATGATTGTCTTCCATTCAAACTGATTCATTTTAATTTTTATTAAAAATTGAGTGATGATCCTTTGAAAAGGCCTGATATTTTGCGGGATATTTTTCCATTCATCCAGAAAGGAAGAGAAATGAATAGGGACCTGCTCCTCGACTTCATCCTTTTCTATGGATAAAACATCGGCTAAACTCCATTCTTTTTGAAAACGAAGCAACCCAAAAAAAGTGGTTCCTTTTATGTACGTTTTTATAACAGAGGAACTTAAAATGGCTGATAAGGAGATTTGTACTGTCAATAAAGGAACGATAACAAAAATGAAAACAACAAAGGATAGAATTGAAACAACGAACCACGACATAGTCGATCCCTCCGAAGAAAATAACGCGTTGGAACTAAAGATTCATTATTTCCACCTAAGAAAAAAATAAACCCGCTTATCAATAAGCGGGTTCTGTCACTTGTCTGCGCTCATGCATGCACAACAGATGTATCAGCAAAGATGTCATGCAATCCTTGCTTTTTCGGTGTAAAGGCCACTACAGTGTAAAGTATAGTAATCGTGGCTGATATATAACGCCCTATCCCCTCTCTGAAAATAATCGTTCCCCATCCTAGTGTTTCTCCTTTCAAAGGAACAACTTTTAAACCAAAAACCATCTTTCCAATGGTTTGCTGAAAAAATTTCGTCATGAAAATAAAGTAAGCATAGAAGACGATCCCTGACACAATGCTATACGCGGAGAACATTCCCCCATCTGAGAGAGAAAATCCTAATCCGCGAAAAATCGGCTTAATGAGTATTCCATTTATACTAAAGATCATAATCAAATCTAAGAGATAGGCCCAAAACCGCATCCAAAATCCAGCATAGGCGGGATTTTGCTTCATGATCTTTGTTGGCTGAATCTTTAGCTCATCATTACCATTAATTGTATATTCCTCGTAATTCTCCGTCATGAACATCGCCTCCTCTTATTCAGAATAAAGATACATTAACCTTGGCGCATTCGGCTGAGTTAACAATTTCGTAATTCCCCGCATCTCTGCTTCTTTTCCACCGAATTGTTGAGCAACAACACCGAATAATGAACCAAAACCAGCACTAGCGTTATAACGAATGACTTGAGCACCTTTCAGTTTATAATCGTTTTTCATTTGTTCAATCACATCTTCTTGATAACCAAATTCGTCAATGAGCCCCACTTCCTTTGCTTGCCTTCCATCATATACTCTTCCATCTGCAATCTCTCTAACTTTAGTTTCGGGCATATCTCGACCTTCTGAAATGATTCGCACAAACTCATCGTAAGAATTTTTTAGCATGGAATCAAGAATATCTTTTTCTTCTTTTGTCATGTCACGATATTGGCTCATAATGTCTTTATATGGGCCGCTCTTTATCGTTGTAAAATCAATCCCTAATTTGTCGGCTAGTTCTGAAATATTGACTCCTTGCATGATTACTCCTAATGAACCTGTCATCGTCTCTGGACTAGCGAAAATTTTATTGGCCGGAGCCGAAATATAATATCCACCTGACGCTGCCATTGATCCCATGGAAACATAGATTGGTTTATCGGTTTCTTCGCGAATTTGCACGAGTTTATGATGAATTTCTGCTGATTCATTCGTTCCTCCACCTGGAGAATTTACGCGCAGGATAATCCCTTTTACTGTGTTATCGTCCTTTACATGATTAAGCTGTTTCATAAACTCCTTATGTACATAGCCTGCTGTTTGGAAAATCGATGCTTCCCCAACATCCTGGATCACCCCATCTACTTCTAACACGGCTATTTTTTGCGACGGGCTACCAGATTCCAACACTTCCTCAGCAAAAGCCTGATTAACTCCGACACCCTCATTGATCAGTTTTGTGAAGTCTGTAAAAAGAAAGCTACTTGCAAGATTCACAATGGTGGAAACAAAAAACACAAATGCTGCTACACCAAGAGCAATCCACCTTTTCCCATTCATATAAAATTCCTCCTTCTAAATGTGCCTAATCTTTCATACGTTCTATGCTTTTAAAAAGTTTCATTGTCATGATAAACTAAAGAGAAACCGATTTCCAAACATTGAATTACATGAAGGAGGCCGTCATCATGAATGACCAAAGAAATAATCTCTATTTTTTTCATAAGAACGATACAGAACTAGCAGAAAAAATAATGAATTTACAAGAAGCTGCAGAACGACATGGATTTAATATTGTGAGTGATCATCAAAAAGCCAATGTCATTGCAAGTATTGGCGGAGATGGAATGTTTCTCCAAGCTGTGCGGAAAACAGGATTTAGGCAAGATTGTCTGTATGCTGGGATTGCTGTTGGCGGCAATCAAGGACTTTATTGCGATTTTCATATTGATAATATTCACGAGATGATCGATGCGGCGACAATGGAACAAGTGGAAGTTAGACGTTATCCAACAATCCAGGTGAACATTGATGGGGAAGCTTCTTTTCGTTGTTTGAACGAGTTCACGATTCGCTCAGGTATCATCAAAACATTTGTAATGGAAGTATATATTGACGGTCTACACTTTGAAACCTTCCGTGGTGACGGGCTTGTGATTGCCACACCAACTGGAAGTACGGCGTATAATAAGTCCGTTAGCGGAGCGGTTGTAGATCCGTTATTGCCTTGTTTACAAGTGACGGAGCTAGCCTCCTTGAACAATAACACTTATCGTACTTTAGGCTCCCCGTTTATTTTAAGTGGCGAGCGCAGCCTCCAACTAAAAGTTGTCCAGGATGGCAATGATTATCCATCCATGGGCATGGATAACGAAGCTTTAAGTGTTCAGCATGTTGAGAAAGTAGATATTCAATTAAGTGAGCACCGCATTAAAACAATCAAATTAAAAAATAATTCCTTCTGGGAAAAAGTAAAAAGAACGTTCCTGTGAGTGCGTGTTCAAAACAACCATGTCTTAGCAGACAGCATGAGGAGTGAAAACCAGGATTTATAAAAGGACAATGAAGAGAGGCGGGGAATCCCGCCTCTCAGGTCCATATTATATGCGTTTATTGTCCACGACCGCCCATTTGTTGTTGTGCCATTTGAACAAGGCGCTTTGTAATTTCTCCACCAACAGATCCGTTGGCACGTGAAGTTGTATCAGCCCCAAGATTTACACCGAATTCTTGAGCAATTTCTGTCTTCATTTGGTTTAGAGCTTGTTCAGCTCCAGGAACTAGAAGTTGGTTACTATTATTATTTGGCATGTGTCTTCACCTCCCTGTAAGTGTAGATTGTGCAAAAACACATGCCTCCATTCAAAAATTTATTGGTAATTGCTGTTATTCGCAAAAGAATTGGTTTTCTCGTTTTAACCCCTTCATATTCTTAACGATCAGAATGATTAGTGCGTGTTCAAACAACCACGGTCTAGCAGACACCACAGGAAGAAACTAGGCCTAAAGTTTATATAAAAAAGAGGATGAAACATCCCCTATAAGAGACTATCCAGATCTACAGATGAGGATTGGGCCCTCGCACTAATCATAATGGTTTCAGTCTCATTCACCGCTTTTTCAAGTAGAGGGTTCCAATCCACTTTCTCTTCAAACTGTTCCACTTTCTCTAATTTTGGTTTTGTTTTTGGCGCTGGTGGAGTGAAAATGGTACAACAATCTTCATAAGGTCGGTTAGATATTTCGATCGTATCAATCTCTTCCGCAATTTGAATAATTTCTAATTTATCCATTGCAATAAGAGGTCGAATAATCGGGGTGTTCGTTACAGCATTGATAGCGAGCATACTTTCCATTGTTTGACTTGCTACCTGCCCTAAACTTTCTCCTGTTACAATCGCTAATCCTCCCTGTCTTTTTCTAATTTCTTCTGTAATTCGAAGCATCATTCTTCTAGTCGCTGTCATAGAAAAACCAGAGGGAATTTCTTTATGAATGATCTCCTGGATTTCTGTGAAAGGCACAACATGAACTTTTACACTCCCTGAATATTGAGCCAGTTTTCTTGCTAAGTCCAACACTTTTTGTTTGGCCCGCTCACTTGTAAAAGGTGGGCTATGGAAATGAACAGCTTCAATTCCAACGCCTCTTTTCATCGTCAAATATCCTGCAACAGGACTATCAATCCCACCTGATAGCATCAGCATGGCTTTTCCGGAAGATGCAACTGGAAAGCCTCCAGCACCGTGAATGATTTGACCTGAAATATAGGCCGCATCCTGCCTAATTTCTACAATAAGGTTCAAATCAGGCTGCTTTACATCCACTTTAATATCGTCAAGATGGATTAAAATATGGGCACCGACGGCATGATTTAACTCATTCGAATCATATTCAAATGTCTTATCTGTCCTACGGGCAGAAATCTTAAACGTATTTCCTGGAGAATGGACTTCCTTCGCGATCTGCAAGGCAGCTGCCCGAATAGCCTCAATCTTCTTTTCTGTTTTGATCACGGGACTAAAAGATTGAATCCCAAATACATTCTTTAATTGTTCTATAATTGGCTCTACAGGTTCGCCATTTAGTACTACATACATGCGATCCCAACCAGATTCGATGTGAATTTTCTCAAAGTCTCGTAACATAAATTGGATATTTTTCTTTAGCTTATGGACAAAATGTTTTCGATTCCGTCCTTTAAGCGACATTTCTCCATAACGAATCATGATTCTATCATAATTCATCGAATCACCCCATTACCTTTTTTAATCTTATGATGATTTGTGTTAGTGCCTCTATAAATTGAGTAGCTTCTTGGATTGTATTTTCGTAGGTAAGGCTGATCCGAACAGCTCCCAATGCAACATCATCCGAAATCCCCATTGATGTTAATGTCGAACTCGGCGTTTTATCTTTAGAAGAACAAGCGCTAGTGGTCGAAATGATAAATCCAGCTTCTTCTAAGGCATGGACAAGTACTTCTCCCTTTAATCCTACGACAGAGAAATTGATGATATGTGGAGCCGCAGTCTCAGGTGTATGCAGGATAATCTCCTGATTTTTTTTCAATTCATCGTATAAATATTCCCTTACTTGTAAAAGGGATTCAGCTTTATGAAGACGTTTCTGTTCCACTAACCGGAATGCTTTGGCCATCGCGACAATGCCTCCCGTATTTTCTGTACCACTTCTCCATGTTTGCTCTTGATTTCCGCCAGTTAAAAGTGGAACAAGTCTAATGCCGGTTCGTTTGTATAGAAAGCCAGTCCCTTTTAAACCGTGAAATTTATGAGCTGAAAATGTGCATAGGTCAATCCCTGAATCATGAAATGGCAGCGCTAGTTTTCCGGCCCCTTGAACATGATCAACATGGAAGAGGATTTTCGGATATTTTTTTAGCCGCTGACCTATTTCTCTGACTGGTTGGACGGTTCCCACTTCATTATTCACATGAATCAAAGAGACAAGGATAGTTTGGTCTGTGATGGCTTGTTCGATGTCATCAGGATGAAGGAGTCCATCCGCCCGTACAGGTAATCTAGTTACTTGGAAACCGAATTTTTCTTCTAATTGCTTCAACGTATTCGTAACGGAGGAATGCTCCACCTCACTTGTAATAATGTGATTTCCTCTGTTTTGATATTCTAAAGCCGCTCCTTTAATTGCCAGGTTATTCCCTTCCGTACCTCCTGAAGTGAAAATAATTTCGGCTGGTTTTACCCCGATTCCATCCGCGATTTGTTGTCTTGCTCCTGTAATCAACTGCTCAGCTTTTCCGCCGTAATTATGCAAGGATGAGGGATTCCCATAAAAATCTTGATTCACTTTTAGATAAGAATCTAAAACCTCTTCATACGGCTTCGTTGTCGCACTATTATCAAAGTATATCAACATGACACCTTCTATTTTATTAATTATTTTTCCAGTTAATAATCATACCATATTTTTTCACAAAAAATAAGAAGAGCTTAAGCTCCTCTTATTTTACCCTATACTTCTATTCATAACGATTTCGGCTAAGAACGAGAATATTCATGGCTCTCGTAGATTTCCTCAATGCGTTTTAAGGCGCCAGGTTCTACCTTTTCTAGTGCAGTTGCTGCCTGTTCCAGTGCGGCCATATATTCATAGCCTCGAAAGGCCTGTTCTGCCTCTTCGAGATTGGCTGCTAATTCAGCACTTTGCCGACGATAACGGTTTGCATATTGAATCACACGTTCTGCAGATTGGGCTGTTTCAATATGCTCCTCCGTTTTCTCATAAAGATGATCAACTGTATCCCTCGCTTCATCGAGATGTTTCTGAACTAAATTCATATTCAAAGGTTTTTCATTTAAGCTTTTAAAAACATTTTCAATTTGCTCTTCTGCATGGTCATATAGAGATTCACAATCAGCCGGGAGTCCAGGCATATGACTGTTATGGACAAGCCGGATGATTTCTTTGATCTTTCTCTGACATGCATAAACATTTTCTTTAGCGTCCAATTCATCCTTTCGCAAATTATGAAGACGCTCCGTAAATTTTTCTTGATCTTGTTTTATATTTTTCAATTGCTCATCAATATCCTTTAGTTCTTCTTCCAATTGCGAATAGGGAGTCATTTGATCCGTTAATTTTGCTTTTAAAAGTTCGTATCGTTTCACCAATTGATTGAAGGTTTTATCTAACTTCTTCGGTATTTTAAGATCGTTATCTTGTAATTGATAACTATTTTGGACAATCTTAATTTCATGGTTCATTGCATTATTTTTTTCTAACAATTGTTCAAGTGTACTTTCGACATTTTCAACTTCTTGTATAATATAATGTTTCCCATACACTTCTTTTTCTAGCAAATCGTAAAGAGTTTCGATTTTGTCTTTTATATCTTGAAGTCCTTCTTCAACAGCTGCTACCTTCGCATCTTTTAAGAATCCCAGATAATGTTCGATTTCCTTCGATAATTCTTCTATTTGTTTTTCCATTTGCAGATGTTCCAGTATAAAGCCTTGCTGGCTCATTTCCTTATAACCACTTTTCAGATCATCGATTTGCGCTGGAAGAATGGATTGACATTCCGTTAGAAGATCAGGAATTTTTTCCATTCTCTCTCCTAATTCCTCCATTTCTGATGTAAGAACTAGAACAACCTCTCGGGCTTGTAAATAATTACCTTGGTCTGTTAGTTCCTCATAATGCTTGATTTTCGCTTCAACTGATTTTAGTAAATTGTCTAGCTTTTCACCTGCTATACCAAATAGATGGCGGTGGGCTAAAAGATATTTTTTATTTTCTTGATATTGTTTGAATACATCCGTCATTTCTTTTCTATTTTCTTCTTCACTACCAACGACTTCATTTAATTCCTTAAGAATGGCATCCATGTCCTTTTCAATATCGTTTAGCAATTCTTTTACTTTGAGATTACTCTCTTTCGCTTGCTTAAAACGATATTTGTCAGCAAATTCTTCGGAGGCAAAAATCAATTCATCGACATGAGGTAAACGCACAGTCAAAATATCATCCCAAGCGTTACGCCACTGTTCAAACATTTCCTCCGTTTCGCCCGTCATATTTAATTGCTTCACTTTTGCCATTTCTTCCGCAATCGGACGGTTCATCAATTCTAATTTTTGAGAATCTAGCTGATCAACCTCTTTATAATATTTTTTCCTTATTATGTATCCAACTACGAATAAAATCAGTATGATCAAAATTGCAGATATTAAAATCTCCACACCGTAATTCATTGTAAGCCCCCTGTTTCTCAGTCATTCCTGTATGCATTTATATAAATAATGAAAATTAAATTTTATGTTATGTTCCTCTATAATACCATGTCAACGACAATTTTTGACTATGAAAAGCATTTTTTTTACGATAAAAAAAAGAATAGTTGCTGAAGAAGGTAGGTTTTTTGAATGAATGGCAAAATGCGCGACAAATTTCGTCGCGCATTCCAAACAAAGTCCTGCTGGTTTCTATTTACCTTAATAGGTATAAAGGTGCTGTTTAATAGCCGATTGAAGCAGCGGATTCGATCGGCTTTACAAATGTTTGGGAACCTGACCATGATTCTAACCATTTACATATCACTGAATGATATTTATCAATAAAATAAGGTTCATGTGGCCCCATTCCCCAAACTTCAGATACATATACACTATTTACATAGGGCATCATAAGTATTCCTTTTAATTGAATGATTAACATACTAATGGGAAAGGCCATTTTTTGCTCTTTCAAAGTGCCATGAATCAAATTTTTCAAAAAGAATCGTTCTTTCATTAAATAAGATGATATGATTTCACGGGAGGTTTGGGAATCAATACTGATTTCCCTCCAAACAAAACGTGCAAGTAATTTATGCTCACTTTGAAAGACTAAAACTCGCTTTATCGCTCTTTTCAGACAATGATCTGCTTGATCTTTATCCAACTTTCCGATTTCTTCTTCCAAACATTTTAAGTATGGCTCAAAAAATCGTATCAGACATTCTTCTAACAGCCCTTGTTTACCTTTAAAGTAATAAGAGATATTAGCAGGATTGATATTTGCTTCTGATGCAATATCACGGATCGTTGTTCCCTTATACCCCTTAGCATAAAACAATTCAATTGCCGCTTCTACAATTGCTTCTTTTGTTGTTCCTTGCCGAGTTGCCATTATTCCGTCCCCCGATCTCTTGAACAATTTAGTTAAATATGAGAAAATATTATAAAATTTTTTGATAGGATTTCAGTCCATTATGATTTGGAAATCTTGCCGATACAAACCATTTCGGTAAGTTATGAATAATTCCTTTCAATACTTATCGACAGTTTCTTTTGAAAATGTCGAAAGAGAGAAAAGGAGCGATGATTTTGTTTAAGACGCAAACCTATGAAGGCAATACGAAGGAACAATATGAACTTGTCATAAAACAGCTTAAGGCCCTTTTAGAGGGGGAAACAAATTCCATTGCAAACTTGAGTAATGCGTCTGCCCTCCTTAATCAATTTTTAGACCGGATTAATTGGGTAGGCTTTTATTTAGTGGAAAATCATGAACTTGTTTTAGGACCCTTTCAGGGATTACCAGCTTGTGTTCGAATCCCTTTCGAGAGAGGAGTCTGTGGAACGGCGGCCGCATCGGGAAAAACGATTGTGGTAGAAGATGTAAATACCTTTCCTGGACATATCGCCTGTGATGCAGCATCCCAATCAGAAATAGTGATTCCTATTTTTAAGGACGGGGAACTATTTGGTGTGCTAGACATTGATAGTCCGAAAAAAAACCGCTTTGATCATACCGATCAAATTTATTTAGAAAAGTTTGTCCGAACATTGGAAAGCTTTCTATAAGAGCGTGTTCAAAAAGGAGGATAAAAAGGACCAAGTCGGCTAAAGGCGCTGACGTCCTGTCAGCAACACCGACACTAGTACATCCTGTACGTCGAAAGTTCGAGGCGGCGTAGCTTTGAGCACAAGGAAGGCTTCCCTGAATCCGCATCGCACGCCGGAAAAGTGGTTTTCTTTTCCAAGGAGCGGACTTGTACAGGATGTACTGACTTCCGTGTTGCCCACAGGACGTGGGCGATTTTAACGGAAGATCCTTATCACCTGATACGTGAGCAGAGGAAAAGCAAGCCAACGAAGAAATTCGCAGTGTCATTTTTACCGGACTTTTTGAACATCCTCTATAAGGGCTAGATAAAAAAAGATCTGCCTAATCGTAAGGCGGATCTTCTTTCTTTCTTAAGATGAAATTTTAATTTGATTTTTGCCAGAGTTCTTCGCTTCGTATAAAGCTGTATCGGCACGTCTGAATAAATCGGATACATCACCAGGTTGATCTGTTCCCCAATTCGCAATCCCACAAGATATGGTTACTTGAGGATTAGTCTTCTCTGGAATATGCTTTCGTAATCGTTCAGCAACAACTAATCCATTTTCCAAAGAAATACCGGGGAGGTAAACAGCAAGCTCTTCCCCGCCCCAACGAGCTGCTGTATCTGTTGTTCGGAGATTCGATTGAATCACTTTCGCTACCTGAATTAATACTTTATCCCCTACTAGATGACCATAGGTATCATTCACTTTTTTAAAATCATCTAAATCAATTAAAATAAAGGTACCTTCACGGTCATTTTGCATGGATGTTTTGATCATCCCATCTAAATAACCTCTCGAAAATAACTGTGTAAGCTGATCTGTCATCACCATTTGTTCCAATTTTTCGCGTAAAAACACATTGGTAATACTTAAAGATGAGCGCTGCACAAGGGTTTGAAACAAGCGAAAATTTTCAAATGTGAATGTATATGGCTCTTCCCCAATTAGAATGACAAACCCTTTCCAAGACTGATTATGAAAATAGACAGCCATCATAGAGCCTACACTGCTTTCAAGCTTGTCAGGCAAATTTTCTGTTTTCCCCATAAATAAACTTTCTTCATTACTTCCAATTTGTTCAAAGATAAAATGGACGAGGCGTTTTCCTATCCTTCCTTTAAAGAATGGAGTACTTTCAAGTAAAACGATCGGTCTTTTATCCATCAAGATCACATATCCTACTTCAGAGATTTGAAATATTTGGGTAATCTGTCTATGCAAATAATGGAGCGCCTCTTTGTAACTAGAAATGGTGTTTAATGCTTGGGCAATTTCATTGATCAAGCGTAAATTGCCAATTAGTTTTTGAGATTGTTGATAAAGCTTAGCATTTTCGATTGCATTTCCAGCAGTCTTGGCCAACAAGCGAATAAAATCAATTTGGAGATCTTCAAATACCGATTGTAATGGAGAGGTCACCTGTAAAACCCCATATACCCCTTGCTTCCCTTGCAATGGTGCATAAATGGATGGATAATCCGCTAACTCTATTTCAATTGTCGAGTTGACATAAGCCGTAATCGCAAGGTGATGGGCCGTGTCAAATTCAAGACTTTTCACTGGCAATTCCTCATCTACTTCCTCATCATCAGACAAAAAAAGATAGTAATCGTTTTCAGGAAAAACCTTTTTCAATGTATCAATGATTTCGGCAAGTACTAAGTTCGTGTCCATAGACGAATGACATTTATCTGTCACTCTGAACAACTCCCTAAAAATCCTTTCTTCTAAAGTTTGCACATTTTTTGGTTTCTCTTCCATGTAAACCCCCTCCATGCAATCCCCAAAACATCTTTTCTTTTTCTACCTACTAGTTTTTCTATGAAAATGCTATTATAATCATTGTACCACGAATAGAACTTTTTACCTATATAAATACAGAAATATTTCTCCATATTGACTTCCTTGTTATATCGATATATAATGGTCGTTGTGTAAAATAATGCAGCCTAAATGAACACATAATGTTTGTATTTTATTCCTCTTTATGAGGTGTATCGTGTAACCCGCTGCTGCTAGGGCGAAGGTACATGAAAATAAAATACCCATTACTGCTGTCTCATCGGTTTTTATTTTACAAAAATAAAACCAAAGGAGGAGACTTCTATGTCTCGTTATACCGGCCCAAGCTGGAAACTTTCTCGTCGTCTTGGTATTTCCTTGAGCGGCACTGGGAAAGAACTTGAAAAGCGCCCTTATGCGCCTGGACAACATGGTCCAAACCAACGTAAAAAACTTTCTGAATATGGCTTACAGCTTCAAGAAAAGCAAAAGCTACGCCATATGTACGGAGTAAATGAGCGTCAATTCCATAATACTTTTATCAAAGCTGGTAAGATGAAAGGGAAACATGGTGAAAACTTCATGATCCTTCTAGAACAGCGTCTTGATAATATCGTCTATCGTCTTGGCCTAGCTCGTACGCGTCGCCAAGCACGTCAACTTGTAAACCATGGTCATATCCTTGTAGATGGACGTCGTGTAGACATTCCTTCCTACAAAGTTACACCTGGACAAACAATCAGCCTACGTGAAAAATCTCGCAACCTTGCTATCATCAAAGAATCTATTGAAGCAACAAACTTTGTTCCTGAATATGTTTCTTTCGATGCAGACAAGCTTGAAGGAACTTTCACTCGTTTGCCTGAACGTTCTGAACTTCCAGCTGAAATCAATGAAGCCTTTATCGTTGAGTTCTACTCACGTTAAGTTCAGAGCTAAGCTAACTAAGAAAAACCCTAGAAGCGTTGTAACAACGCTTCTAGGGTTTTTCTGTTTTTATGAGGTTTGTACTCCAACAAATGTAAATCCAGTTCACACAATTTATCTACTTTTAATCCCTTCAATGAATGAAATTATCTTTTGTTTAGCAACTATATCGTGCATCCATATAAAAACCCCAAAACCTTGATATAACAAAGGTTTTGGGGTTATTTCTAGGTTAAAAATCAATTTTTAATTGTTCTTGAACCTAGCACTTCACACTTCCGGGATTTCAATGTCTACTTCTTTCCCTATTTCAGAAGACCTTAGGATTCCATCAATAATGGCTTGGTTAATCAGGATTTCTTCACCAGGAATTGGTGCAGGCTTATCTTCCTTAATTGCCACAACAAAGTCACGAACTTTTTCATAAAAGATATCATATTGATGTTGTTGGACTGGAATGGTGCTCTCTGTATGATGACCTTGAACATCATGAAACATCGTAATCGAACCAATGCCCCCATCCCAAACACCGCTCCAAGGTCCGCTTCCCGCCGGAGTCAGTTTCAAACCGGCGTCGGTTCCCAAAAAGAGTGTAGGGCCAAGGGAATCTGCATGCATTGCCCATGAAATTTTAAAATTAAGAACCTTTCCACCTTCTAACCTAACGAGGGCCACACCAAAATCTTCCACTTCAAATTTCTCTGCTTCCGGATGGTATTTAGGGTTTGTCCCAAAGTGATTAGAAGTGAAAGCAGACACACTAAGTGGTTTTGGGTAATCTAAAGCATTCAAAGCCAAATCAAGAGAATAACAGCCAATATCAGCCATGGCTCCAGCACCAGCCAATGACTTATTGACAAAAGTGCCACCAGGCATTCCTCTTCTGCGGCCTCCACCAGTTTGGACATAGTAGACATTTCCTAATTCAGATTGAACGATTTTTTTCACAGCTTTCATATTTGGATCATATCGCGGTTGAAAGCCAACCGTTAATATTTTCTCCGCTTTCTTACCTGCTTGCACCATCTCAATCCCTTGTTCAAGCGTAATCGCAAGCGGTTTTTCTACCAAAACATGTTTTCCAGCGTTAAGAGCATCCACACTTGTTTGGTGATGGGCAATATTAGGAGTACAAACACTTACACCGTCAAGGTCTAGCTCCAACAACTCTAGATGGCTATCAAATGCCTGGGCATCCAATAATTCATGCCTATGTACAAATTCCTCAGCTTTTCCTGGAATCACATCTGCAACTCCCACAATTTCCACATCAGGCATTTGTTTGTATGCACGAACATGTGCGCCAGCGATGCCTCCACTGCCAATAATTCCTATTTTTACTTTCCTATCCATATGTTTCCACCCTTTAATCAGTTTTTTAAAAAGCCTTGTCCTGTTACAATGTACGGGAGAATATTCATGCTTGCCTCAGTCGCTAAATTACTGGCTGCTCGCAAACTTTCTATTCCATTCCTCTCTTGTACAAAGACAACGCATTCTTTTTTGTGTGAATTCCCACATCTTACTATATTTCTATCTTTCTAGGAAATATCCTGCTTATCCATTTCAAAAAATCATAGCCCTTGAAAAGATTAGAACTTAATGGGCTATGATTTTCCAAATAATACTAAAAATCTCTCGTTCTTACTTTACCATTTCATCTTCTAATGGAT
Organism: Lederbergia ruris; assembly: GCF_018332955.1. Classification (NCBI taxonomy): domain Bacteria; kingdom Bacillati; phylum Bacillota; class Bacilli; order Caryophanales; family Bacillaceae; genus Lederbergia; species Lederbergia ruris. Next base: position 94,486 of record NZ_BORB01000014.1, on the reverse strand, counting down.
GATACCCCGCTGCCTCGTAAATCATTTCTGTAAGATTGACAACTTCTTTAGCAAATTTCCCTGGGACCTTCACCTCATGCTTTCCTAAAATTGCATCAAAAAAGCTTTGGTCTTGGTTCGTTGTCTTTTTCGGAAGCTCTGGTGTAATCGGTTCTTCGCCTAATCGATGAAGGGTAATCTTTCCATTATCAAAGAAGATCCCACCTTTATCACCACAATATGCATACGTCTCATGCCAAATAGGGGCATACCCAACAATATTCAAACCAGCAATCACATTATTTTCAAGCCGGATGGCTGTAAATGAATCTAATTCTACTGGGGAATGATGACTTTCCATTTGTGTCGATACCTCGATTGGCGATAATCCCGTTGTCCAGAGCAGTACATCACAAATATGGCTCCCGGAATCCATTAACATCCCACCACCAGATAACGCGGGATTTTTACGCCATACATTATTAGGGCCATGTCCCCATTGTTGATATAAGGAGGCCGTAACAGACGTTAGCTTCCCGATTTCTCCATTGGCGATTGCATCGCGGATATACATAAACTCTGGTTCAAAGTGACGTTGATACGATACCTGTAATACTCTTCCTAGTTTTTCAGCAGTGTCGATCAATTCCTCCGCTTCTTTTTTTGAGCAAGCCATTGGCTTTTCGATCAGTACGTGACATCCATGATTCATGACATCCATGGCCTGTTCAAAGTGTAGCGTATGTGGGGAACAAATAATAACAGCATCTAACGAAATATCCTGCAGCATATCTTTATGATGGACAAATTCTTTTGCATCAGTCAGTTGATACTTCGTGATAAAATTCTCTCTATTTTTGGGATTGGGATCCGTAACCGCCACAACGTCTACATAATCAAGTACTACTAAATGGTCTCCATGCAAATTCGAAATACCACCTGTTCCTATAAAACCAACGCGAATTTTTTCCATGCTATCCTTCTTCCCCTCATAAATAGATTATGCCTGCAGGACGCAGGTCACAAAGGCGTTGCGATTGTTGTCGCGAATTTAGGCCAACAGGACGTTGGTCAGAACAGCGTTGCGCCAGGACGGCGCGAACTTAGCCGTTTATCCTTGTGGTCTAGGAAATTATAAAATTCTCGACTTGTGGATAACTGTTTACGTTACGGTTTGACATCCAGCTCCAGCGCCTAGCGACTAGCGACTAGCAAATTTACGCCTTCTTCCTACGATAAGTCAACATCGGCTCCTTCGTCGCCGTGTTTCCTTTATCTCGTCAGAAGTCTTTAAATTTGTACGTCGCTGAACAGGCGCTTGCGCTTTTGTTCTTTAGCTGTTCATCCACTTGATCCTTACTTTTTGAACATCCTTTTAAAGAGTCTTTTACTTAAAATACAAAGAAAGATGCTCTTTTGCTTTCGTAATTCCCTGCTGTTCTGCTTCTAATGATCCCCAAAACCGCTGATCTTCTAATTCGATACTGATTGCCCCTTGGTATCCAATTGTTTCTAGACGAACTGCTACCTTGTCCCATTCAACTTCTCCATGACCAGGAATCGTATAACGCCATGAACCGTCAGAAAAACCGTATTTTGCTCCAAAAGTCGCCGGCAGCGTTCCATATTCGTACAGTTCCTCCGGTAGGATTTCAGTATCTTTCCCATGACAATAATGGATGCGATCCGCAAATTCAGTTAGAACGCGCAAATGATCGATGCCTAAGCGAACTAGATGAGATGGATCATAATTGAGCCCAAAATGTTCGGATGGAATATGTTGGAACATCGCTCTTAAGGTTTCAGGCGTACACCCAAGTGCAGGATATTGTGGGGCTGGTCCAGGCCACCCTTCCAAGGCCATGTAAAGTCCCGTCTCCTCGGCCTGTTTTACTACTTCTGGAAACGACTCTTTCCAAATGGAGAAACTGGTCTCGCGTGACTGATTCGCATCTTGAGGAACAAGCACCATAAATAAAATCTTACCACCTAGCTCAGCCACCTCTGTCATTTGTTGCTTGATGGACTCGATTGCCTCTGCACGAACTAATTCATCTGGATTAAGTAGAGCAGATGTATTTCTAAGATCTATTGAACCAACTTGAAGTCCAGCATCCTGTAAGGCTTTTTTTACCTCCGCATTATAAACTGGTACATCAATCACATCTAGTCCAATTTCAGCTGCCCAATGAGCTACCCTTTCTATTCCTTGTTTACCAATGTGCGGGGGAATCCGCATCCCAATTTGAAAATTCATAGAACCATCTCCAATTTTATTAAAATAGCACATCCTAATTTTTCATCAAAGATAAATATATTACGATGCTTATCATTTTATTCCAGAGTCATCATGACTGCAATGATAAGAGAAAATCTGAATATACCAATACAACATCACTCTCCATTCAATATATTATACTCATACCGCTGTGTAAGTATGCGCTTACTTTATGCTAGACTATATTAATCATATTAATATGTCAATAGGAAATTACCACCTCGCTAACGCCTATGTCTAGTAGTTCCTGGGCTGCTCTTTTGTTCAATATATTTTATTATTAAATTTTCATTGGTAGTAGTTCATTTTATTAGACCCCTTTGGATAAGCCATTAATTGAATATCCTTTTATCCATAGTTCTGCACGAAAATTCCCATAGTCAACCTCTTTAATAGTTGTTGGTATATCAACTTTAAAAATCGGAAAGAACTGCTTGAAATTCTAAAAATATATATTAATATTATTTTCCCTACATAAAATTTCCATTCTGTGCTATATTATTTTTAACATCCATGATAAATCGTATAATCTGCTAAGTGCTTGGAGCAAGGTCAAAGAGTCCTTTATGGAAAGCAGGTGAGATATTGAGTGTTTTAAAATAGGTCTTAGAATAGTAGCTGTCCTTTCCTTGAAATAGTTAGAAATGTTACAAAAAACCGAATGTTCAATTACAAATATAGGAGTGATTCGCTGTGAAGCCCCAGCTTCAGGTTGGTTTGATTGGATATGGATTTGCAGGTCGAACGTTTCATGCCCCTGTCATTACCTCTGTTCCTGGTTTACGTCTAAGGAAAGTGGTGGAACGAAGAAGTGAGCATTCAAAGGAGCGCTATCCGTGGGTAGAAGTTGTTAAATCCGCTGAAGCTCTATATGCTGATCCAGAGATTGATTTGATTATCGTGACAACGCCAAGTACGCATCATGTAGAATTTGTTCGTAATGCATTGAATGCTGGAAAACATGTCGTTGTAGAGAAACCGTTTACAGCAACAACAGCTGAAGCAGACGAATTAATACAATTGGCAAAGGAAAAGAATAAGATGCTTAGCGTCTTTCATAATCGTCGTTGGGACGGCGATTTCATGACCATTAAAGAATTGTTGCAAAAAAACTTACTTGGAAGAATTAAAGAGTGTGAGTTTCAATGGAATCGTTTTAACCCGATTGTTTCAGGAAATAATTGGCGAGAGCAAGCTGGAACAGGAACGGGCGTTTTTTATGATTTAGGTGTCCATTTCCTTGATCAGGCTGTCTGTCTTTTTGGAACTCCTGATACCATTACAGCCAAAATTGAGAGCCAACGTGAAAATAGCGTGGCCCATGATTATTTCGACGTCACGCTTGGATATGAAGGGAACTTGCAAGTACGATTGAAGTCTTCCCCCTTTGTGCGGATTGAAAGTCCACGCTATATTTTACATGGAGAAAATGGGTCCTTCATTAAATTTGGGGTTGATCCTCAGGAAAGGGCGTTAATCAATGGGCAATCCCCAGCTACTAGTAATCACTGGGGAAAGGAAGCGGAAGAACTATGGGGAGATATTTATACCTCACTCGGACAATTAACCGTAAAAGGAAAAATCGAAACACTTCCTGGTGCTTATCAAGCTTATTATCAAAATGTTTATGAGCATATTATGGAGGGCGCCGAACTTGAAGTAAAACCAGAGGAAGCTCGAATGAATATTCAATTGATTGAACGAGCCTTACAAAGCAATCAAGAAGGGCGCACGTTATTCGTCCATGATAAAAACGCACTGAAAGGGAGAGTATGAATCATGTTTCCATTTAAAACAGCCCTCAATGCCTCAACCTTGTTCCCTTTTGAACTTGATGTTATTCAACAAATAGAAATAACAAAGCAAGCAGGCTACGATGGTATCGAGCTATGGATACGTGATATTGAAACCTATTTGGAGAAGGGCGGGAGTATCCAAACCATTCAAGCGGCATTAAAGAGAAATGATCTCGTGCTGATCAATGCGATTGCTTTTTTCAAATGGGCGGATGAGGACCATGAGACTCGAGAAGCAGCCTTCAAACAAGCGAAAGAGGAAATGGAGCTTCTAGCCTCGTTAGGCTGTCTTTCAATTGCTGCTCCTCCCTTTGGTGAAGTAAAATCGGTTACATTAGATGAAATGGCTCAGCACTTTGATCGGCTAGTCACACTTGGTCGCAAGATAGGCGTAGAACCGCTGCTTGAATTTTGGGGAAAATCGCCACAACTCTCTACATTAGAGCAGGCCCAATTAGTGCTGGAAAAGCTCCAGGTGAGAAATGCAAAATTGCTGCTTGACCCTTTTCATATGTATATCGGGGGGAGTAACTTTGCAAATTTACAATCCTTACAAGCAAATCAAATTGGCATTGTCCATGTGAATGATTACCCTCCCTCTCCACCGAAAGACGAACTAGAGGATGCGGATCGCGTTTTTCCTGGAGAAGGTATATCCAATACGTTTGCAATTGGAAATGCATTGGCAGAAATAGGGTATAAAGACTATTTATCCTTAGAATTATTTATCACTGATTATAAAAATAAATCAGCTCTTGAAGTCGCCCAACATGGCTTAAATACATTAAAAAGTGCCTACGTTGGATGATAAATCATTCATACGCTGGCAAACCTTCAAAAATACTTCTTGATAGGGTAGATATAGTGTATATATCTATATATACGTGCATATATTTGTGACACATACTCCCTCCTTCGTATAATATGTTTTGACTTAGGAGGTGTATGGAAGATTTCAAATTTACCATATTGGAGGATAAAGAAATGAAAGCGATTTCCAAATTGATAATTCTTTTGCTAGTGATCTTAAGTGCAAGCTTACTGTGCATAGCTTGTTCTGACCAGAAGGAGACTGGTTCAAAGCAAGCAGGTTCAGCAGATTCTTCTGACTCCGTGGAATCTGGGGATGAAGCGGATGAAAAGGAACCTGTTACGATCTCAGTACTTGTCCATTGGGAAGAGGATATGTTTAATGAACGCTTTAAAGAGCCGATTGAAAAGCGGTTCCCCCATATTACGTTAGAACAAGTGAGATCAGGCTCTGGACAAGAAGATTTAGAAGAGGTATTCGCAAGTGGGACATCTCCCGATATTTTCTTTGAGCTTTCTCAGCAAACGATGGAATATCTAGAGCTTGATTATGATTTAAGTGAATTGATTGAAAAACATTCGTATGATGTAAGTCATATCAACCCTGTTTTTCTTGATTCGATTCGCTCGAAGGATAAAGAAGGTAGATTACTAGCCTTGCCTTATGAAATTATTTACCATGTTTTGTTCTATAATAAAGATATTTTTGATCTATTTGGGCAGCCTTACCCAACCGCTGATATGACATGGAGCGAAGCACTAGAGCTTGCCCGCAATTTAACTGGCGAACGAAATGGAGTCCATTATCGAGGGCTTGATTTAGGAAATGCTGAGACGCCTCTTCAGCAGTTAGCAGTGAATAAAACAGATCCAGAAACTGGTGAAGTACTATTTGATCAACCAGAATTTGGCCAATATTTTGACCTAATTGATCAAATATTAGATATTCAAGGAAAAAGCGATGTGGAGGCCTTCGATCAAGGCCGGTTTGACGGGGATCAAACGACAGCCATGGTGACGGCATTTGTGCAAGGATTAAACTGGTGGAAAGATGTCGAAGGCCTAAATATGGATGTCGCTCCTCTACCAGTTTGGGATAATGGTCCGGCGGTAAGTCACCGACCAGATGGCGGTATTATTGCTTTAAGCATCAACCCAGAGAGTGAACATAAAGATGCTGCTTTTGACGTAATCACCTATTTTACAGAGAATGAATACCAGGAATGGGCTTCCCGCAATGGAATTGGCCCTTCAAGTTCGGATGAAAGTGTCCTAGATCAATTTTTTCAAGATTATGAATCAACTCACGATAAAAATGTAGCTTCCATTTTTGCCCATCCACCCGCAACACCACCAGAACAAATTAGTCAGTGGGATCAATACGTAGACTTGGACCTTAAAAGATATTCTGAATCAGATATGGATAGCAATGAGTACCTTCGTGTGATTGAAGAGGAATCTGCCGCAAAGATCCAAGATGCCAAAAATTCACAATAAAAACTCAAATCCTGAGGGACAGTTCCTTCAGGATTTGATTCTTGAATGGCTATTTATGGGAGTTGTCACATCTTTTTAGAAATGCTTGGATTCCCCTTACACGCTAACAGTCGGTTCAAGTATGGTTAATGTATTGTTGATTGTATTCAGATTGGCGATTGCGCCGATTGGGATAGCAGCTTTATAAGTGCCATGTGCAGTCATGAGATTCGTCATAAGTGGTTTTCCAAGCGGAACAACGAATTCATTGATCAAATCTTCATAGGACTTCCCGTAAGCAAGTTGACAATTTGTACACTCTCCTAAAATAATGCCGATACAGTCAGCAAATTTGCCAGCAAGTTTCAAGTGATTCATATATCTGTAGACTTTATTTATCGGTTCATGCGTTTCCTCTAAGAACAAAATTTTATTCCTTGTATCAATTTCAAAAGGAGTTCCTAAGTTGTCAACAAAAGACGCCAGATTGCCTCCTACAATTGGCCCCGTGACACTTCCAGGCACTCGACTTACAAGCGGGATATCCGGTGGGTTAGAGATCAACCGAGGTGACAAAAGGGTAGACGTAGCTGTAAAAAACTGATCGAAATTATAAGGTGGTGTCTCCAGTTGAAAGTCGATCAACATGAGGCTTTGGAAAGTGATTAAATTGGTATATTGATAGAGGACATTCAATAATATTGTCATATCACTATAGCCCGTTATAATTTTTGGATGACGCCTAATTGATTCATAATCAAGATAAGGAAGAATTCCGGCGACCCCAACGCCACCCCGGGTAGCTAAAATTAATTTGACTTGGTCATTTTCAAACATAGCCATTAGATCAGCGGCCCGTTCCTGATCCGTGCCAGCGAGAAACCCATTTTGAGCATAGACAAATTGACCTAACACAACAGTAAACCCCATATCTAAGAGTGTACTGATCCGTGCATCAATCACACTTGCCTCTAATGGACTGCCCAATGTCACAATGCCGATTGTATCACCTGGTTGCAAAATAGGCGGCCTTGTTGCCATAGTTTCTCCCCCTTGAGAAGTGTCATACCATCTCTGTATAACAGTATATTAGAGGTTGGAAACATTCATGACCTAAAGAATCAAAATATGAAATGGGGTTACCTTCTAAGGGTTGAAGCTTGCTAATATATCTTTTCTGTCAAGATCTCAACTTCCTGCAAAATATAAGCCGACTTTAGAAAAGCCGGCCTATTCCATACTTATTTATATTGAATCAAATAATATTTTTTCTTTCCACGGCGGATGACGGTAAATTTTCCGTCCAATTTGTCTTTTTCCTCTAACTTATAATGTAGATCTGTCGTTTTCTCCCCATTAATGGAGACTGCCCCATTTTGTATGTCTTCTCTTGCCTGACGTTTGGAAGGAGAGATTTTTGCCTGCACTAGAATTTCGACTAGTCCAGCTTCCATTCCCTCTTCATGTTCAAATGTAGGGACATCCTTTAAGCCTTGTTCAATTTCCCTTGCACTTAAAGAAGCAATGTTTCCACTAAATAGAGCTTCCGTTATGCGAATCGCTTGTTGTAAGGCCTCTTCTCCATGAATTAACCGTGTCATTTCTTCTGCCAATGTCCGTTGTGCTTTTCGTAAATGTGCTTCTGATTGGACCGATTTCTCCAACTCTTCGATTTCTGTTCGATCCAAAAAGGTAAACAGCTTTAAATATTTGACCACATCGGCATCAGATGTATTAATCCAGAATTGGTAAAATTCGTAAGGCGTCGTTTTGACCGGATCGAGCCAAATTGCGCCACTCTCTGTTTTACCGAATTTTGTTCCATCTGCTTTCGTCACTAGAGGAATCGTCATACCATAGGCTTTTGCTCCTTCTCCAGCCATTTTCCGAATCATTTCTAATCCGGTCGTAATATTTCCCCATTGATCACTTCCACCAATCTGCATTTTACAGTTCCAGTTTTCGTACAATTGATAAAAATCGATCGCTTGAAGAATCGTATACGTAAACTCAGTAAATGAGATGCCTGACTCTAAGCGTGATGAAACAATATCCTTGGCCAACATATAATTGACACCAATATTTTTTCCGTAATCTCTTAAGAAGGTAATCAGATCCATTGATCCTACCCATTCAAAGTTGTTTGTCAGAATCGCTCCATTTTCACCTTGAAAGTCAAAGATTTGTTCTAGCTGCTTTTTAAGTCCTTGCACATTTTTCTCAACCTGTTCCATCGTTTGCAGCTTTCTTTCTTCTTTTTTTCCACTTGGGTCGCCGATCAATCCTGTTGCTCCGCCAACCAAAACAATCGGGCGATGACCATGTTTTTGAAACCGCCTTAAGGTTAAGAATGGTAATAAATGTCCTATATGCATACTATCTGCGGTTGGGTCCACCCCACAATATAAAGAAATTTTTTCATTATCTAATGTATCCGCTAATCCATCTGCATCGGTTTCTTGATAAATTAACCCTCTCCACTTTAAATCATCCATTAATGTACTCATACAAGTTCCTCTCTTCCTAAAAAATAAAAAACGCCCCTTCGTAAAAACGAAGGGACGATTCATCACCGTGTTACCACCCAACTTGGGAATCGATTACTCTCTTCCCCACTCTCATCTATAACGGCATTACCGTTTGTCGCTATTTTTGATTTCTCACGACAAATGCTCAAGGAGGTAATTCGTTAAACTGTGTGTATCGATTTGCACCAACCATCGATTCTCTTATAACAGGGACAGCCCACTACTTATTCCTATCAAAGCAAGTATTTTTTTAAATGAACTTTAAAGTATTTTAACCATATTTCCCCTTGGTTGTCAAATTTCTATAAAATTTTCGTTTACTCTACCATTCCTATTCCTGAATTATGCTATAATAGGAATGATTTTTGGGAGGGATGAAAAAGAATGAAAGACCAGATGCATAAAATTTGGGAGAATATAAAAACATTTGCTTCCAAAATTCATTATAAGTCGATCTTAAGAGGCGTAAGGGTTACATATGGTGTGACGTGGAATCTTCTGCTTTTATTTATTATTGTCTTTATTATTGGGGGAGCTTTTGCTGGTGGGATTGGATTAGGTTATTTTGCATCGCTTGTCAAAGACCAAAAGGTGTTAGCAAAAGATGAGATGGTAAAAAGTGTTCACCAATATGAGGAAACTTCTACTGTTTATTTTGCCAATAAGGTAGAATTAGGAAAATTACGCACAGATATTGACCGCGAGGAAATTAAGATTGATCAAGTGTCTGATTATCTAAAGAAAGCTGTTGTTGCGACGGAAGACGAATATTTTTATGAACATAAAGGTGTGGTACCAAAAGCTCTTTTTAGAGCCGTTTTCCAAGAATTTACCAATTCAGCTGTGCAATCAGGGGGAAGTACGCTTACACAGCAGTTAATTAAAAACCAAATTCTTACAAATGAAGTTTCTTTTGATCGGAAGGCAAAAGAAGTTTTACTTGCCCTTCGTATCGAACGTTTTATGGATAAGGATGAAATTCTAGAAGCCTATTTGAATGTCACGACTTTTGGCCGGAATTCCACTGGACAAAATGTTGGAGGTGTACAGGCGGCTGCAACAGGGATCTTTGGTAAAGATGCAAAAGATCTTACCCTTCCACAAGCCGCATTCATTGCTGGTTTACCTCAGAGTCCATTCAGGTATACTCCCTTTACAAACCAAGGTGAGCTGAAGGAAAAGGAGCTATTAGAACCTGGATTAAACCGCATGAAAACTGTTTTAAAAAGAATGAAAAAAGAGGAATATATTACGGAAAAAGAATATCAAGATGCCATTGCATATGACATCACCAAAGATTTCATCTCTAAACAGCCACGGTCTTATGATAAGTACCCTGCTTTAATGGAGGAAATTGAAGAAAGATCGATTGAAATATTAGCTGAAATACTAGCTAAACAAGATGACTATAAACCAAAAGATTTACGGGAAGATGAAGAACTAAAAAGGAAATATTTGACATTAGCTGATCGAGATATTCGCCAAAATGGCTATCAAATTCATTCAACGATTGACAAAAAATTATATGAGGCTTTTGAGAAAGCAAAAAATGATTATCAAAACTTCGGACCTACTTATAGAAGAGAACGAAAAAATCCAGAGACAGGCAAAATGGAAGAAGTCGATGATCCGATGCAAATCGGCGCGATTTTAATTGACAATAAAACTGGGAAAATCTTAAGTTTTGTTGGGGGCCGAGATTTTAAACTAGATCAATGGAATTACGCAACAAGTGTGCCAAGACAAAATGGATCAAGCATGAAACCATTACTTGTTTATGGACCTGCGATCGAAATGGGAGAAAGTGCTCCAGGCGCCGTAATTGCAGATTTACCGTATAATTTCCCTAATGGTTCCGGTGGGACGTACACACCCAAAAACTACTCCTCTTGGAGATATTATGGCCTTGTATCGGCACGGGAGGCTTTAGCCAATTCTTATAATGCCTCAGCCGTTAGTACATTTTGGAAAATTCGCGACAAAGATCCTGGTCAATACTTGCGTAAGATGGGGATCACTACTGTAAGTAAAGACGAAGCAACATATCCCTCCGTTGCACTCGGCGGACTTACTCACGGGGTGACGGTTGAAGAGAATACCAATGCCTATACAACCTTTGCCAATGGCGGAAAATTCGTTGATGCCTATATGATTGATAAGATTACAGATCATGATGGCAATATCGTCTATGAACATAAAAAGAAACCTGTTGAAGTTTTCAGCCCGCAAACAGCCTACTTAATGATTGATATGATGCGCGGCGTATTTAACCGTCCAGGAGCTACAGCTTCCTCGGTTCCCGGTATGTTAAAGTTTTCTACAGATTGGGCGGGAAAAACAGGGACAACGAATGATTATAAAGATACTTGGTTAATAGGATCAAATCCAAATATCACATTTGGAACATGGCTTGGTTATGCTTCTAATCGAACATCAAATACAGATAATGGTCAACGGAATTATCGAATTTGGGCAAACTTGATGAATGCCGCTTACGATGTAGATCCAGAATTAATTGCACCAAAGGAACGTTTTAAAGCCCCTGGTGGGATTGTAAGCCGTTCTTACTGTGCCGTATCTGGAATGGCTCCATCTGAAGCCTGTCAAAAGGCTGGGCTCGTTCGGACCGATATATATAATGCGAAATATGTGCCGAACAAAACCGATGATAGCTTAGGTGCTGGTGGACGCTATGTTTTAGCTAATGGTAAGAAGTATGCAGCTTTGCCTTCTACACCAAAAGAATTTACTAAGACTGGATTAATCATCAACCCAGGTTTTCTGAATCGTATAACATACGGCTATGTGAATGACTTTTCCCAACTTGTTCCAGCCAATTCTCAATGGGGAAATCTGCTTGTAGCCGATGCGAAATTACAGGACGATGGGAAAGCTCCGGCGGCTGTTTCTGCAAAATTGAGTGGTCATACCCTTACATGGAGTAGATCAGGAAGTCATGATGTAGTCGGTTATCGTGTATATAATGAAGCTGGTAAAAAAATTGCCTCCGTTCTCTCTGATGGTACACTCTCTCAAAATGTCGGAAATGGTAAATTCTATGTTGTAGCAGTGGATATTGCGGGAAGAGAATCTAAACCATCTAATCGTGTAGGACAAGAGAAGAAAGAAGAAAAAAAGGAAGATGTTGCAAAGAAAAATGAAGATGCCAATCCGAAAAAAGAAAATCCGCAAAAGATAGCAGATACGCAACAGGAAAAGGAAAAAAAGCAAGAGGAAAAAGAGAAGAAAGAAGTAGAAAAGCAGGATAAGGAACAAGAGAAAGAGAAACAAGAGAAAGTCGAGCCAGACGATCAAAATAAAGAGAAAAAAGAACAATAGGATGAAGACATAACAAACGGAGAACTAAAATGTTCTCCGTTTATTTGTTATAACTAGAAAATACTATTCTATGCTTGAAATCAAATGGAAAATCGCTTACTATGAATTTATGGAATTTTTCAAAATTAGGAAAGGAATGATTCAATGTCAACAAAGCCTCATAGAAAACCTCTCCCCCCAAAAGAATTGGCCATTTTTCAATCTTTACTTCCACGAATGGAGTTATCCCCACAAGAAAAACAACACTATGAAAATCTCAAAAAAGGTTATGAGGGAGAACTAGCGTTTTACAGCCTTCTCCAACAAACAGGATTAAAGGACCAGCTCATTCTGTATGATTTACTTTTACAAGCGAACCAAACAGAATTTCAAATCGATAGTCTTCTTATGCAGCGCAAAAAGATTTTTATGTTTGAAATCAAAAATTACGAAGGAGATTTTTATTTTCAACAGGATCAATGGTACGTAGCTACAACACGGAAAGAAATCAGAAATCCTCTACTTCAACTCAAAAGAAGTGAATTTTTACTCCGTCAATTACTCCAAAATTGGGGACATGATGTATCGATAGAGTCCTATATCATCTTCATCAATCCAGAATTCACCTTATATCACGCTCCACTGAACCAACCGATGATTTTCCCAACACAACTTAAGCGATTTATCGAAAAACTAACAACCTCCACTACAGCCGTCACACAAAAGCAGATAAAAATGGCAGAACAATTCGTGAAGAATCATCAGGACCAGTCTATTTTTGAACGTTTGCCCCAATATAAACACGAGCAATTGACAAAAGGAATCCTTTGTTCAACCTGTACAAGCTTACTAACCCCTTTTACTTATAAAAAGCTCCGGTGTGAAAAATGTGGGTGCGAAGAAGATTTAGAAGCGGCTGTCATGCAAAGTTTGGAGGAATTCCACCTTCTATTTCCAGATAGAAAAATCACGACGAATGCAATACACGAGTGGTGTGGCTTTATTCTCTCTAAAAAAACAATAAGAAGGATTTTAACAAAGCATTTAACACTCGTCAAAAGGGCAAAAGCCTCACATTTTCTTTATAAACAGTAGTATTTTGTGATAAAACTACTTCATTCCAAGTTAACGATAAACCCGTAATCATTATGAGACTTCCTATATGAGTATATTCTTATCAGAGCCGTAGTTTCGAACATGATTCAACGTTAATCGTTACCAGGGTCTTGGCTAAAGCGTAGTTTTGGGTACGATTCTATCTCGATCGTTACTGGTTACTAGGCTGTATCACGATTTCGGGCACCATTCTACCTCGATTGTTACCGAGTTCTTGGCTAACTCATAGATTTGGGCACGATCCCCTCTCGATCGTTACCAGTTTCTCAGCTGAATCACGGTTTCGGGCACCATTCTACCTCGATCGTTACCTAGTTCTTGGCTAACTCATAAATTTGGGCACGATCCCCTCTCGATCGTTACCAGTTTCTCAGCTGTATCACGATTTCGGGCACCATTCTACCTCGATCGTTACCTAGTTCTTGGCTAACTCATAGATTTGGGCACGATCCCCTCTCGATCGTTACCAGTTTCTCAGCTGAATCACGGTTTCGGGCATCATTCTACCCCAATCGTTACAAGGTTCTCGCAGAATCATAGTTTCGGGCACGATTCTCTCTCAATCGTTACCGGGTTCTTGGATTACCCGTAGGTTTGGCCCGGTTTGCTCTTTTTCTGATGGACTCGCATCTTGCAAGCCTCTCGGGCTAGACACTTCCCAATTTTATATTGCTTATCTAATAAAAATGTGGCTACTCCTTGATAGAGTAGCCACTTTTCTATTAATACGGCGCAAGCCTACATAATGTAGGTCAGTTAGAACAGCACGCTTGTTGTCGTACCTCTTCAGCATTCTCCCTATTCTCGGGCGTTTCCGCTTTTCTAGTCTTCCATTGTCGATAAATCACCCGTTGGTAAATCAAGTTCCCAAGCTTTTAATACGCGACGCATGATTTTCCCACTTCGCGTCTTAGGTAGCTTATCACGGAATTCAATTTCACGCGGAGCGGCATGGGCGGCAAGCCCCTTTTTCACAAATTGTCTAATATCCTCTTTTAATTCATCTGTTGGTTCGTTTCCTTCAAGTAGCGCAACAAACGCCTTAATGATTTCACCACGAACAGGATCAGGCTTTCCAATCACACCTGCTTCTGCCACAGCCGGGTGCTCCAAAATTTTACTTTCCACTTCAAATGGACCAACCCGCTCTCCAGAGGTCATGATCACATCATCTACTCTCCCTTGGAAGAAGAAGTATCCATCTTCATCCATATAGGCGGAATCCCCTGACACATACCAGCCTCCTGGTAGAAAATAGGAGTCATATTTTGCTTGGTTATTCCAAATCTCACGCATCATGGATGGCCATCCTTTCTTAATCGCTAGGTTCCCCATTCGATTAGGTGGTAAGATATTGCCTTGATCATCTACAATGGCGGCTTCCACACCTGGAATTGGTTTGCCCATGGAGCCTGGTTTAATTTCTAAGCAAGGGAAATTCACAATCAATTGTGCACCTGTTTCTGTCATCCACCATGTATCATGAATGCGCTTATTGAAAACTTTCAATCCCCAGCGAATTACTTCAGGATTGAGCGGTTCCCCCACACTCATCACATGGCGAAGTTCGGAAAGATCAAATTGTTTGACTAACTCATCTCCAGCACTCATCAACATTCTGAACGCCGTTGGGGCGCTATACCACACCGTCACGCCAAAATCCTCTAAGGTTTGATACCAGGTTTCTGGCTTAAATCTTCCTCCTACAATCACATTAGACGCACCTGCTAACCATGGACCAAAAATTCCGTACGATGTCCCTGTTACCCACCCTGGATCAGCAGTACACCAATAGACATCTTCTTCCTGTAAATCTAATACCCAACGGGCTGTCTGGTATTGCTGAATCATGGCATTATGAACGTGAAGGACGCCTTTGGGACGGCCAGTTGAACCAGAAGTATAATGCAAAATTAAACCATCTTCCCGATCAACCCATTCAATCTCTAAATTGCGATCAGCCTCTGCCATGCGTTTATTAAAGTCGATGATCGTATCTGATTCTTCGATATCTTTCCCTACCAGGAAAACGCTCTTTAAATTAGGTAATTCTTCGACAGGAACCCTTTCAAGTAATTCTGGAGTCGTGACAAGGGCTTTCGCTTCACTATCTTCTAATCTATCTTTCACAGCTCCTTCCATAAAGGCTTCGAATAAAGGACCGACGATCGCACCTAGCTTAATTGATCCCAATATAGCAAAATATAATTCTGGAGAACGGGGCATAAAGATGAAGACTCGATCCCCTTTTTCAACATTTCCATGTGTTTTCAAAGCGTTGGCGGCCTTATTCGTTAATAATTTCATTTCGCGAAATGTATATTTTTCTTCCCGATTGTCGTCACGAAAATAAAGAGCGACCTTGTTTTTTCTAAAGGATTCTGCATGGCGATCAATCGCTTCATAGGCCATATTCACTCGACCCGTTTCATACCATGAGAATTGTTTCTCGGTATCAGACCAATCAAAATTTGCACAAGTGTCCTCGTAATTTTCTAGATTGTATTTTCCCTGAACAACTGGTAACGCTTGCAAGTCCATTTCTTGACAACTCCCTTTTGTTCGATTTACATTCACCATTTCTGTAGCTTCGCATTCGCTATATAAAACTCTTATTTTAAGATAGCAATTGCTGTATACGCTTTCTACAAATGGTGTATACTATTATAATATAAGAGTCACTCATTCACAATTCTTTCACAATATATTTAAGAGTTTTTTAATGATCATACATATAGCTGAAAGCGGGGCAATTGAATGGAACACAAAAAAACATATAATGCTAGACAGCTTAAAAGTAAAAATGGAACATTGCTGATTGAGGGTCCGATATCGGGGGATATGCTTGCAAGTCTAGATTTTCATGAAGGCTTAGTCGCTTTTAGGCCTGCTAAACAGCAACAGGAAGCGTTAGTGGAAATAGCCGATCTTCCAGAAGGTCGAATTATTATTGCTCGGGAGGAAGATCAAGTTGTTGGTTATGTAACCTTCTTATATCCTGATCCACTTGAACGCTGGTCACAAGGTGGTCTAGATAATTTAATTGAGCTTGGGGCGATTGAAGTTGCTCCTGATTTCCGCGGTGCAGGTGTTGGAAAGGCTTTGTTGGATGTATCCATGATGGATGATGCAATGGAAGATTATATTATTATCACGACAGAATATTATTGGCATTGGGATTTAAAAGGGACTGGATTAAATGTATGGGAATACCGAAAAGTGATGGAAAAAATGATGAGCTCAGGCGGTCTTGTTTGGTATGCAACAGATGATCCAGAGATCACCTCTCATCCCGCCAATTGCTTAATGGTCCGTATAGGCAAAAGAGTTTCCCCAGATTCTATCCAGAAATTTGATAATATTCGTTTTATCAACCGTTTTATGTATTAAACATTCCTCTATAAAAGGAGTTGACTAGATTGATTGTAGAAGAAATAATGAAAAAGAATGTGATAACCCTTACTCCCGATGATTCTTTAAGATCAGCGATTGAACTTATGCATGAAGCTAGAATTCGGCATTTACCATTAATGAATAAAAAGCACGAAATCGTTGGACTTGTAACGGAAAGAGATATTAAAGCAGCCACACCTGTTTTATTGGAAGGAGATAAAGCCCAGGAACTACTCGAACAGCCTTTATCAAAGATCATGGTCACAAACCTAATCACAGGTCACCCCCTAGATTTTGTTGAAGAGGCGGCATCTTTATTCTTCATCCATCGAATTGGTTGTCTTCCCATTGTTCAAAACAAAAAACTTGTTGGGCTTGTAACTGGGACTGATTTATTACATACGCTTGTTAAGTTAACTGGCGCGGACCAACCTGGTTCACAGATTGAAATTAGAGTCCCCAATCGTGCTGGTATTTTACATGAGGTGACTTCTGTTTTTAAAAATAACCAAATCAATGTCTTAAGTGTTTTGCTTTATCCTGATTCTCATAGTATGGACCATAAAGTGCTGGTATTTAGAGTTGCTACTATGAATCCACTTAAGCTTGTTCAAACTTTGAAAGAATTTGGACATGATGTGATTTGGCCAAATATGCCTGGTTTGGATGAATGAAATGAAAAAGGATTCTGTTTTTATTTATTCTGACGAGTTACTCACCTATCGTTTTTCCAAACATCACCCGTTCAACCAGCAAAGATTGGTGTTAACTTTAGATTTACTAAAAAAGATAAACGCGATTAGCCCAGAGGATATTGTGGCTCCACGCATAGCGACTGAGGAAGAATTACGGCTCAACCATCAGCAGAATTATATCGAAGCGGTCAAAATAGCTAGTGTCGGTGAACTTCCTAGTAATCAAGCGGAAAGCTATGGGATTGGTACAGAAGATACGCCGATTTTTCCAGGTATGCATGAAGCCAGTAGCAGATTGGTCGGTGGTACTTTAACAGCAGTCGATGAAGTCATGCAAGGGAGAGCCTTACATGCCCTTCATCTTGGCGGCGGACTGCATCACGGATTTCGTGGGAAAGCATCTGGTTTTTGTATTTATAATGATAGTGCAGTTGCCATCAAATATTTACGCGAAAAATATAATGCGCGAGTGATGTATGTTGATACAGATGCCCATCACGGGGACGGTGTACAAGCGTCTTTCTATGATGATGATGCCGTTTGTACATTGTCCTTGCATGAAACAGGTCGCTACCTTTTTCCAGGGACAGGAAATGTCAATGAATGGGGACAAGATCGTGGATACGGTTATTCTTTCAATATTCCGCTAGATGCTTTTACTGAGGATGACTCCTTTTTAAACGCTTACTCAACGGCTATTACGGAAATAGCAGAATATTTTAAGCCTGATATTTTGTTCACTCAAAATGGAGCTGATGCTCATTATTATGATCCATTAACCCATCTTTCGACTACGATGAGGACGTATCGGGAAATTCCCAAAATTGCTCATAAAATTGCCCATCAATATTGTGCTGGAAAATGGATAGCCGTCGGTGGTGGCGGATATGACATATGGAGAGTAGTACCGAGAGCCTGGTCGCTTATTTGGTTAGAAATGACGGAACAGGCTGAAGTCTCCGGTCCCCTACCGAAAGAGTGGATTGAAAGCTGGCAAGAGAAGGCCCCCTTTCCCTTGATCAAGGACTGGGAAGATCCAATCGGTATGTACGAGCCTATTCCTCGTCGCTTAGACATTGAGGACAAAAACAAGCAAACTTTAGACCGGGCGTTATACTTTGTTAGGCAACAGAATGAGCAGCTAAAAGGTAAAAAATAGTTAGAACAAAGGCGCTGGAGCCGGACGACAAACCTTCCTGTTAAAACTTATCCACAGGTAAAAAAGATCCAAATCACTTCGATTTGGATCTTTCTACTACTTATGAAAAGAAATGGTTATTTAATCGTACTTTTGCTTATTTCGTTGTGTCACGATATTCAATTCGATGTGGAAGCAAAATCGTTCCCTCATCGACTTCCTCTTTATTCATATATTTTGTTAGTAATCGCATCGCGACTGCACCAATATCATAAAGAGGTTGAGAAATAGAAGAAAGTTGTGGTCGTACCATAGTAGCTAATTTCGTATCATCAGAGGAAATAATTTCTAATTCATTCGGAATAGAAACTCCCTCATCTTGTGCTCCATTCATAATGCCAATGGCCATGTCATCATTTCCTGCGATAATAGCGGTTGGGCGCTCTTCCATATCATGGAATTTTTTCCAAACCTCAACGCCTGATTCATACGTTTCATCGCCTTCAATGACATATTCCTCCTGGAATCCAATGCCTGCCGCTTCTAGCGCATCCTTATAACCGACTAATTTTTGCTCAAGATTAATTGGATTATTTAAAGGCCCAATCATAAAGCCAATATTTTTATGACCTTGTTCAATAAGATAAGAAACTGCATCATACGTTGCTTGACGATAATCAATATTAATCGAAGGAACGCCTCCAGATGGGTCGATGGATCCTGCTAGTACAATGGGAACAGGAGAACGTTTAAATTCATCGATATGAGTTTGCGTAATATGACCACCCATAAAAACAATTCCATCCACTTGTTTCCCTAACATTGTGTTCAGCAGACGCATTTCCTTATCCAAATTTTGATCAGAGTTACTTAGGATAATGTTGTATTTATACATTGTCGCAATATCTTCAATTCCTCGAGCTAATTCTGCATAGAAAATACTCGAAATATCAGGGATAATTACTCCAACGGTTGTCGTCTTTTTACTTGCAAGACCCCTTGCTACAGCATTTGGACGGTATTCTAAACGTTGGATTACTTCCATTACCTTCTTGCGTGTCGCGGGTTTCACATTTGGATTACCATTTACCACTCGAGAAACAGTTGCCATGGAGACATTGGCTTCTCTTGCGACATCATATATTGTTATATTCATTGGTCTCACACTCCTCTTATTTATTGTCAACAAAAAACTTAAAAACTAACCATTTTTAAACAAAATATCCCATTTTTATTATCATACGCTAATGATTCATTATCAGGCAAATGAAATCATTTCTTCTTGTCAAATTTTGTCACTCAAGTGAACTATTTCACAACGAAAATTACACATATTTAAAAATAGTATCAATCTGTTGACCATTCTTCTCATCCGCAACCGATTATGGTACATTTCTTATAATAGCAGAAAATCGCGCAATTGAGTATTGAAAAGTGATGTAAGATTGAAAACTTCTTATTTTATTCATTATTTTGACGTTAAAAGCATTTTTTAAAAAGAGAAGCAGGTGATTTATCAATGAAAAAGGAGCGGATTTTCGCTTTAGATATTGGAACTCGTTCGGTCGTTGGCCTTATCCTCGAACAAACCGCTGATCAATATAAAGTACTAGACTTATTTATGAAAGAGCACAAAGCAAGGGCCATGCATGATGGGCAAATTCATGATATTGTCGCTGTGGCAGAAGTGATTACAGAAGTAAAAAAGCACTTAGAAAAACAACATGGAAGCTTAACAAAGGTTTGCGTAGCTGCTGCTGGTCGTTCTTTAAAAACAGAAAGAGCTAAAGCTGAAGTGAATATTACCGGTAAACCAATGCTAACAAAAGAAGATGTTCTTTACTTGGAACTTTCAGCTGTCCAAAACGCTCAGGCGATTGCGGCACAAGAACAGAATAGCGATCATAGGCATTCCTACTATTGTGTTGGCTATTCCGTCCTCCATTATTTTATTGATCAAGATGTAATCGGAAGTCTTATTGATCAACAAGGAGAGATTGCTTCCGTCGAAATTATTGCAACCTTTTTACCAAGGACTGTTGTTGATTCCTTAATCAAAGCATTAAATAGAGCCCATCTAAAATTAGATGCCTTAACACTTGAACCGATTGCTGCCATCAATGTGCTTGTTCCCGTTTCAATGCGGAGGCTAAATGTTGCACTCATTGATATAGGTGCAGGAACGTCCGATATAGCCATTACAAACGAAGGCACTGTTGTCGCCTATGGCATGGTTCCAAATGCAGGTGATGAGATCACAGAAGCCGTTAGTGAGCAGCTTCTATTAGACTTTCCAGTTGCGGAACAAGTAAAGCGACAATTATGGGATCAAGAATTTGTTAAAGTAAAAGATATTCTAGGCTTTGAAACAGAAATTTCAAAAGAAGAAGTGATCGGACAAATTTTACCGGCTGTTGACAAATTGGCAACAGAAATTAGCCATGAAGTGAAATTATTAAATAACGGTCATCCTCCAAAAGCTGTTATGCTTGTCGGTGGCGGGAGTATGACTCCGGAACTCCCTAAACAAATCGCCCACCTTCTAGCTTTACCGGAAAATCGAGTGGCGATTAGAGGCGCTGATGCGATTCAAGGATTAACCTTTTCTGAACATATTTCGAATGGCCCAGAAAATATCACGCCCATTGGGATTGCGATTTCAGCTCGTAATATGCCGATTCAATATGTATCTTTCACGATAAACGAACAACCTAGTCATATGTTTGCAGTGAAAGAACTAACCGTTTCCGATTGTCTCCTAGCTTCCGGCCTCACAATCAAAAAACTTTACGGAAAACCGGGCTTAGCTAGCTTTATATCATTAAATGGACAATCGTTAACAATACCAGGTACGTATGGAAAAGAACCTACCATTATAAAAAATGGGGAAGAATGTCAATTGGATGACATTGTGCAAGATGGAGATCAACTCAAAGTGGAAAAAGGCGCAGATGGCGTTCGCACCTCAGTAAAAATCAAAGACTTACTTGACGAAGTGCCAAAGAAAACAGCGATCATTAACGGACAAAAATATCCTGTTCAAATGATGATCATTCGAAATGGGAAAGAGGTCGATTCAGATACTGTTATTCAAGATGGAGATGTGATCCAAACAAAATATCCGCAAACGATTGATGAACTTGTCCAAATACTGCAATTGGATGAGCTGCAGTCTTTACTCCATCCTTTTAGAATAAAACTGAATGGAAAAGAAATGTTTTTTCCGTATTTTTCCGGACAAATATTACTTAATGGCAATGAAGTTAAAAGTAACGAAAAACTTCCAAATCAGATCGAATTAACCATTGTGCAAAAAATGATCCCATCCATTCAAAATCTTGCCTTACTTCTGCAACACTCCATTCAACGTTCTATCACTGTTTTTTATGAAGAACAGCCGGTTACTGTCCAAAAAGTCGCAATGGAATATTTTAAGAATGGAACGCGCTTAGATTCTGAGAACATCATAAATAATGGAGATGAAATTGAATATAAAGAGGGACTCAATGATGGCTTTATCTTTCAAGATATCTTTAAATATGTAGAAGTACATAAACCACAAAAGGCAAAAGGCAACTTTTCCTTAAGGATTAATGGCCATGAGGCGACTTTCTACTCGCCTATTCACGATGGAGACCGACTCGAAATTGTTTGGCCAATCACTCTCAATAATATCAGAAAGAAAAAAGCAGACAGCGATT
The DNA here is from genome assembly GCF_018332955.1 of Lederbergia ruris. NCBI lineage: Bacteria > Bacillati > Bacillota > Bacilli > Caryophanales > Bacillaceae > Lederbergia > Lederbergia ruris. The sequence goes on along the minus strand of NZ_BORB01000014.1, from coordinate 72,258 downwards.
TATAAGCTGCCTGCTTTTCTTGTGGTTAAGGAAATTATAAAATTTGTCGCTTGTGGATAACTGTTTACGTTGCGGTTTGACATCCAGCTCCAGCGCCCAGCGACTAGCAAACTTTCGGTGCCTTCCTACGATAAGTCAACAACGATTCACCCTTTGGGTTCATCGTGTTTCCTTTATCTCAGGCCAACAGGACGTTGGTCACAAAGGCGTTGCGACGTACAAGGATGTACTAGTGCAGACGAAGCGACAGGACGTCGCGATTGAGTCTGCCGCCAGGACGGCGCGTATTTAGCCTTTGAACCTTATTCTCCAAGTTTGTACGTCGCTAAACGGGCGCTTGCGCTTTTGTTCTTAATTATTCATAGAGGAATTTACTTTATCAGCCAATTCTTCCGCTTTTTCTGCGACTTCATCACTATTCGCTTGTACCGCTGAGTCGGCTTGGTCGACGCGCTTTTCTAGTTGGTCGGCAGTCTGTTCTACATTTTCGTTAACCGTCTCTTTCCAACCGTCTGTCATATCTTTCACAGATTCAGCCACTTGCTCTGTTTTATCCTTTACGGCGCCTCGAAGCTTATCCGTTGTTTCTTTCACAGTATCGGCAACATTGCTACTTTTTTCTGCCGCAACCTGACGTAGTTGATCCGTCTTTTCTTTCGCAGTAGAGGTTAATTCTGATCCTTTTTCCATAACCGTTTCTTTCCATTCATCGGACTTATCCTTTAAGGTTTCAACTTGGCTTCCAATATCGCTTCTTAATTCTTTTCCAGATTTTGGTGCCATTAGAAGTGCGGTTGCTGCTCCTACAATACTTCCTACTACAACTCCAATCATAAAATTACCGGTTTTATTTGTATCGTTTTGGTTATTTGCCATTTTAATCTTCCTCCCTATTTTTTAATGACTTCGCTCCCATTTCGGAGCAGGGATCGCCTTTTGAGAAGTCGATCTTTGTTTTCGTGAAGACCTATGTTTACCTTTCTCACCAAACCATTTATCTTTTATTTCTTTAAAAGCTGCTCCCCATTGTACCACTTGGGCAATTTTCTCTTGATTTCGATTCATTGATGATGAAATCGAGGTAGTGACTTTTCTCAGAGAATGGTTTAACTCTTGGACCGTTCCCCCTACATCCTGTACTGCATTTACGACGGTATCCAACCTCTCTACTTTGCCCTGAATGTCTTCCGCAAGGCTGTTTGTCTTATGTAGCAACATTGTTGTCTCACTTGTTACACCTTCAAGTTGTTTGTTTAGACTGTCTAATGTGTGTGTTACACTTGCCATCGTACCCTTCAATTCGTTCATTGTTCTCATCAAACTGATTACAAGGATAACAAAGGCGATCGCAATCACAGCTACACTTAAATATAAAATGATTATCACGCGTCCAACACCTCCCATGTACATTTGAATACCCTTTGATGCGAAATTCAAACTTCTTCCCAACTAAATCTTCGTCATAAATAGATAAAATTCCTGCCGTTTCATTAAATTTGTGAAAATGGTCATATTTTGTTTAATTTATGTTATTTTAACTCAATCTATTCAGTTAAATAAAAAACCTGGAAAATCGCTCCAGGTTTTAATTGTAAACAGACAACTTATTGGGCTTTTTTCAATTGTTTTGCTAAGAAATTCTCATATTCCAATTGAAACTTTTGAATATCTCCAGCGCCCATAAACAATATCACGGCTTGATCATAAAAACGAAGTGGGGAGGTATCTTCCTCATCAAGGATTTCTGCCCCGTTGATTTGCGTTCGTAAATCCTCAATGGTCAGTTTCCCATGATTTTCACGAGCAGAACCGAAAATATCACATAAATAAACTTTATCTGCTTCACTTAAGCTTTCAGCAAATTCTTGTAAAAAGGTTTGTGTCCTTGTAAAAGTATGTGGTTGAAATACAGCGACAACAGACTTCTCAGGATATTTTTGCCGTGCAGCTCGAACCGTCGCGCTTATTTCTGCTGGGTGATGGGCGTAGTCATCCACCAAAACCTGATTCCCTACCTTTTTCTCTGTAAACCGTCTTTTAACCCCTTTGAAAGCTTTGAATTGTTCCTTCAAAATATTGACATCAATATCCTCGTATTGACATAAAGCAATAACAGATAGGGCATTTAATACATTATGTTCACCGTACAAAGGAATTTCAAAATTTGCATAAAAATTGTTTCTTACATAAACATCAAAGGATGTGCCGTTCGATGACGTCTGTACATTGCGAGCTTGAAAATCATTTTCTTCTCTAAAACCATAATATAAGACAGGTGCTTTCGCTTGGATCTTTTGTAAGTAATCGTCATCCCCATAAGCAATAATCGCTTTGTTCACTTGCATAGCCATTTCTTGGAATGCTGAGAATACATCGTCTATATTCGTGAAATAGTCTGGATGATCGAAATCAATATTGGTCATAATCGCATAATCCGGATGATAGGCTAGAAAATGTCTGCGATATTCGCATGCCTCGAACACAAAATATTCTGCTTCCTTCACCCCAGATCCTGTTCCATCCCCAATCAAAAACGAAGTTGGTTTAGCACCCCCCATCACATGGGCCATCAATCCCGTTGTCGATGTTTTTCCATGTGAACCGGTCACCGCAATACTTGTAAACTTTTCTAAAAATTCCCCTAAAAACGCATGATAGCGAATCACAGGGATTCCTAACCTTTCCGCTTCTTCGATTTCTTCATGCGTGTCCGGAAAAGCATTTCCTGCAATCACTCTCATCCCCGGTTTAATATTTTTACGACTAAAGGGTAAAATAGTAATATTTGATTTTTCCAAAGATGCTTGAGTAAAGAAATACTTCTCCACATCTGAACCCTGTACATGATATCCCTTATCATGAAGGATTTGTGCGAGTGCGCTCATACCTGAGCCTTTAATACCTACAAAATGGTATATCGTCATTTTAGAACCTCCAACATACGTATCTCTATTCTTATCATATGAACTAAAACCTAAATTGGCTAAAATCTTTCACGCTCTTCTCGATTAGCCAATTAGACAAACAACAAATTTCCCGTTTTATTTACTTATTATTATCCAACTGTTCATTAGGTTGTATGTAAAAAACCGTCATGAAATTCATTTCCATTCCAACATTATAACATTATTCATTGTAGATGACTATCACAACAAAAATCCACGTATCCCTATATAAGAGGATGTTCAAAAAGCTATGAAATAGATTCTTGCAAGGATTCCAATTCACTCTCTGTTATTAAAACATCTCGAGGTTTACTGCCCTTCGCCCCTGAAATCACACCTTGCTGTTCCATCATATCAATCAATCTTGCTGCTCGATTATAGCCGATCCGAAATTGCCGCTGAATCATAGAAGTTGAAGCACTACCTTGTTTGACCACGAACTCACAAGATTCAAGATATAATTCATCTTCTTCATCTTGAGTTTGTGTTTTCTTTAATAATTCCTCCTGCTCAAAAAGATAATCGGGATCACCTTGTGAACGAACATGTTCAATCACACGATCGATTTCTCCATCAGATACAAAAGTCCCTTGGAGTCGAACTGGCTTAGACGAGCCACTTCCTAAAAATAACATATCCCCACGGCCAAGTAATTTTTCAGCACCACTAATATCAATAATGGTTCTTGAATCGACTTGGGATGAAACAGAAAAGGCAATTCTTGTTGGTACATTTGCTTTGATCAGTCCGGTAATCACATCGACAGATGGTCTCTGTGTCGCAATAATTAAATGGATTCCACAAGCTCTCGCCTTTTGAGCGATTCGGCAAATCGATTCTTCTACATCATGTGGCGCCATCATCATTAAATCTGCAAGTTCGTCAATAATAATGACGATATAAGGTAACTTTTCATTAAAGCGACGATTTTCTTCAGCCAATTCATTAAAACGGCCGATATTACGAACAGAAGTATGAGCAAATAATTCATATCTTCGCTCCATTTCCTCGACAGCCCATTTAAGAGAAGCTGTAGCGGCCTTAACATCTGTAATAACTGGACTGACTAAATGCGGAATATGGTTATATGGTGCCAATTCAACCATTTTCGGATCGATTAGAAGCAATTTTAGTTCATCGGGTCTTGCTTTATACAACAAACTAACCAAAATCGAGTTGATACAAACACTTTTACCTGAACCTGTGGCACCTGCAATTAAGCCATGTGGCATTTTTTGTAAATCCGTGACAATCGAATTCCCTGAAATGTCTAACCCAAGTGCAGCAGTCAAGGGCGATTCAGATTCTAAAAAGATAGGATCACCAATGATTTCACTTAATTGCACCGGCCTACTATCTTGGTTGGGGATCTCGATTCCAATCGATCTTTTCCCTGGGATTGGCGCCTCCATACGAATATCCCGCGCCGCCATACTTAGCTTAATGTCATCACTGAGATTTGTGATTTTATTTACTTTTACACCCCGTTCAGGTTGGACTTCAAATCTTGTCACAGAGGGGCCTTGGCTGACTTGAACTACTTGTGCTTGAACATTAAAATTCGCGAGTGTTTCATTTAACAAATCCTTCTGTTCCTCAAGCCATTTCCCATTGTCCGCCTTTGTTACAGGTGGATGGAGGAGAGATAAATCAGGGTAATCATAGGTTTCTTGATATTTTCTCTGTTCATCCTCTGGCAAAATAGGCGACCTTTGGATGGTGTCTCTCTCCTTTGAATGATCCACTGTTTCTATTTGACGGTCTTCCACATCTCCCCTCACATCTTGCGACGAAGATTGTTCCTTTGGCTCGCTTTCTTTTTCATTTAATGGCTGCTCCATCTTCTTTGCTTGTCTTTCCTGCCAATTTTTCCGGTCATTTTTTAACATAAGTACATTAAACGGCATAGCAGCACGAGCCTTTTCTTTCCTAGAAGATGGTCTACTCGGCTCCTCTTCAGAACGATTTGGTCCCTGTTCATCTGACGCTTGTTCCTGTCGCTCTGGTTCTATAGTCTCTTCTAGCTTTTCATCCTCTGCCTCTTCAAAAATTTGCTCCTCGATAGGATCTTCTTCGATATAAAGCTCCGGAGCTTCTATCTCTCCTACAGAATCCTCTTCTACTTGGTGCTGTACAGGATCTAGGACTTCGAACCCTTCTTGTTTATCCTTTGTTGCCTTCTCTTTATCCTCCACTTGTGGTTCTGTTTCAGGATATAAAAATGTTAATGGGATTACTTTTTCCTTCTCCTCTGTATCAAAAAACTTTTCCGCTTTTATTTTATTTTCGGTTGGTTTCTTTAAAAAAGAATCCTGTAACTCATATTCCGTACTACTTTTTTCAGGTCGTTGATAACCAAAAATGGGTGATGGTATATGAGTTGGACGGAAAGGTTGTTTTAATTGACTTTCCACTTTTTTATTTTTCTTGTCTTCCACTTTCTCCCGACTGATTTTCTTCCTTGGAACTTCTTTTTCTGTCTCCGTCACAAAGGGCTTTTCATATTTTCGATCATTTCGATTTCTTTGTTCACTTTTTGGAGTTCCTTTGTTAGGAGGAACTTGTTTGTCAGATGGGTCTTGCATTAATGGAAAACGAAAATTACCTTTCGGATATTGATAAGTCATCCTTGTCTCCATTGTGGATGGGGAATGACTCTTATTGTCCATTTTTCTAGGTTGTTCTTGTTCATCGATCTCTTCAGTCATAAATTTTGAAATAAATCTTTTAAGCCAGGACATCCTATCCCTCTTTCACTGTCATTATAAGAAAAGCGTAAGCGCGGAGCTGATATAGCCAATTTCTTTCTTATTTTAAAAAAATCTGCCTGTTCCATTATAACAAATCTCACGCATAAAAATTGAGGAAAAAGGAACATTATAAAAGAATCACATTAATAAGGAGGTTTTCAAGTGAAGATTGTCAAATCAATTGCCGTTGCCGGTATCGCTTCGATGATGCTTATGGGCTGTGGAGCAAATAATAACAATAAAGATCGGGTCGCAGATAATAATAACGGCCCTCTTGATGTTAATTATGATACGCGCAATACACGTGATTGGGATAACACAAGAAATAATCTAACCGATAGAAATAATGGGACCCAAGATGGATTTGGCGCAACCAATGTTAGAGATAACCGCGATCATGTTGGCAATAATGACGGAAATGATAACAACATGAATAACGATGATCGCCGTGTTGATGTGGCAGATGACATCGCTGATCAAGTAGCAGACTTGAAAGAAGTCGATCGTGCTTATGTCCTAACAACAGGAAATAATGCGTATGTGGCCGTAAAATTAACGGATGATCAAAATGACAATTTAAGTAATGATGTGAAAAACAAAATTGCTGACCAAGCTCGAAAAGCAGATCGCAATCTAGATAATGTATTTGTTTCCGAAAACCCAGATTTCTTCGGACAAATGCGTGGATACCGTGATGAACTTAATAACGGTAACCCAGTTAGTGGTTTCTTTGATCAATTTACTGATACCGTACAACGCGTTTTTCCATCGTCAAGATAGAACAATAGCCGACTATGCAATTTTATGATTGCAATGGTCGGCTGTTTTATTTATGAATGTTTTTCCGGCAATTGAATGACAATTCCCTGTACCACACGAATGTTTTCGTCTTCTCGCTCTTCTTCTTTTCCCCAACGTACAATCAAAAAGAAAAGAGCTGTTCCGTACCCGAGTAATTGTAGAAACTTTAATGTAGCCCCAGCGAGTTGTTGATCGACAATGCCATTTATGTTAGAAAAGAGTTGATATTGGGCTGGATCGTAGACCATGTAATGAGCGTGTGACATGCTAAGAATTAAGAAAATCCCCAATGGCATTAGTAAAAGAGAATTTAGAAATACGTAAGCAACCCGTACAAAATAAGAATAGCTCCCTACGCTTTTCACCGGGGTGATAATCGTCCACCACATAAGCAAGGCCGCCACCGCTAAAAGGAATTGAAGAATCCATGATAATATACTATGCCTATGAATTTCATTAAAAAAGACCGGAAGCAAATAAAATGTTAAAAGCCCATTAAAAATCAAAGCGGCCATCCAAGGGTGGGCAAATAGTTGCATCCCTTTCCGAAGTCGGTAGCCCCAGAAAAGCTTCTGTAATAAAGGAGTGGGTAAACTTAAAACAAATAAAGGAATCACTCCAAAATACATAACAGCAAGCTCTAACACATGTGCAGTAAATAAAAAATCTTTTCCAATTATTCTTATTGGACTACCTTTGACTATATACAAAAGGCCAATACAAGCAAAATAACAGAATAAATGTCTTTTCGTTACATTTTTCCGAACAGATCTTACAGCTTTTTTATATAACCATGTCAAAAGAATGAGAAGCATAAGCAAGACTGGGTTCCATAATTCATACCACGAATATAGGGAATAAAGTTCCGTAAACAAGTTATTCGCTCCTTCGCCTAATGCTATTGGGTATGTTATTATATTTTTCCAAGGTGTTAACCTTATTCTAACGCAAAAAATGGAAATCGCCTTTGTGACCTACTCCCTGTAGGCCTGATTTTTCCCTAGGACCACGATCAGAAAGGTTGCGATCGGTCCTAATAAAAGGGAAAGTAAAAACCAGCCTAATCCACTTCTATTTTTCCCTTGTGCTAACCCTGCATTAATTAACGCTAGTGTTCCCCAGCCAACGAAATAGCCTTCCATACGATTCGCTCCTTTTCCAAAAGAAATTCCTTATTTACAGATACGAATGAAAGGATAAAAAAGATTCAAACAGTTTCCACCTATTGCCTCGGCTCAGCATGATAAGGCTGATTCCATAATCGCCTGATACGTTTTATTCCACCCCTTAAAATAGTCAGCTACCTTTCCGGGATCAATCAACATTCTTCTATTCGATTCATATTTTCCCGCAAATGGAAGAAGCTCCGTTAGATCAATTCGATAAAAAACTTGATAGCCGATTAAAGGATAAAGACTTTTTTCATTCCATTGATCATTTTCTGAGTGATTGACCTCAATCACGCCAAGCAGCGTACACAATCCCTTCGCATACGCTTCTTCCATCACTTCACGCATCACACATTCTACGGGGGTTTCCCCTACTTCTATATGCCCACCCGGAAAATCCCAGCCCCTATCTTCCAGATCCACCATAAGGAGTTGATCATGATCAAAGCAAAAGGCGTGAACACTTGTAATTAACTTTCTTTCTGGAAGTTCAGTAGTAGGAAGCCAGGTAAGTTTTACTCTTCCTCCCCAATCTACGTAGGAAACTGTCATCATCTTTCTTCCTTTCTATTCCCCCAAAAAGGGGTTGTTCACCGTCACAAAGTGCTTCAGCAAAATCAATAATCGTTCAATCACTTCTTTTTTCCAATATAGAATTAAATGTTAAACCCTCGTCTTGGATGGTATGTAATGTGCTTGATCCCCATAATATTTTTCGACATATAAATCCGTATGAATCTATGAATATTTTAGCATATTTATTTCTTGGATTGATTTCACAAGCAAGAATCGAAGACATCCTTTTCATTTTCTCCCCTTAATTTTACTAATATTGAAAATGTTAACATACTGTAATTGAATTATTGTAGCAATAAATTGAAATTTAGCCTATGATGGAAATATAAGGAAATTTATAGGAGTGATGATAATTGGGTACTTTGCGACAATTTAATTTTGCTCGCTCAAGCACACTTAGGACATTAGAAAAAATTGCTGAAAACAAATGGGGTCAACAACCTGATGGCTTTTCCAATACCATTCTTTGGAATGCCGGCCATATTTTTGTCGTGACGGAAATTCTATTAAATAAATCCGATTCAAGCTATGCAATCAAAAATCCCGAATGGACCGCTTTTTTTGCACCAGGCACTTCCCCAGCTGACTGGACCGAAAAGCCGCCTCTCCCTAGTGCTGTTCTCGAGGCTTTAAAGGATCAGAAAGCGAAAATAAGAGAAGACTTTTTTGGAAAAACAAGCCAAGTAGCTTCAGAATCCTTTTCAATTGGATCGCATTTAATGGATACCGTTGGAGCATTGATTCAATTTGGTACATGGCATGAAGGGACTCATCTTGGGATCATTCAAGCGATGGATAAAGTGATCGCAGAATAGAATACTCTACATATATAACCACAAAAACTCTTCTAGCTTAGGCCGGAAGAGTTTTTCTATCTTGTTTATTTCACAATCAACACAGGACATTCAACCCGCTTCGCAATTTTATGACTGACACTACCAAGCACCATTTCTTGTAAACTATTTAATCCGCGACTTCCGACAACGACTAGGTCGCAGGCTTGCTTATTGGCATATTCGACAATCACAGGGCCCGGATCTCCATGCAACATAGTTATTTTATATTGAATGCCTTCTCTACTAAAATATTCTTCTATAGGCAGTAATTTTTGCCGTCTTTCAAATTCTAAAACTTCGGGATCTTTGCTTTGAAGGACTTCAGATTTAACTTTGGAATAATCCATCACAAACACAATTTCGACTTCAACTTCTTTTGCGAGCATCGCTATTTTTACCGTTTCTCCGGCTGCGCGCAGCGAGTATTCGGATCCGTCTGCGGCTAATAAAATTCTATTATACATGTGCTTCTCCTCCTCCAAAATGAGACTCAAACATCCACTTAACTGTGAATGGCCAAGCGGTTAACTAGATTTGAACTCGGTTTATTCAAACCGGTTAACTGAATATTTTTACCACTTTCTTCCAATTTTAATACAATTTTATCAATGGCCGCAACTCCTGAGTCATCCCAAACATGAGCTTGTCCAAAGTCAATGACCTTGTATTCGACCATGAAATTCAAAATTTCATCATAATAGTGCGTGTTCAAAAAGGAGGATAAAAAGGACCAAGAAGTTCGAGGCGGCGCAGTTTCGAGCAGCGGAATGTATGCTTTTAAATACATGAGCAGCACAGAAACAAGCCAACGAAGAAATTCGCAGTGTCATTTTTACCGGACTTTTTGAACATCCTCTAATAGAGAGCTTCGCAACTCTTTTCTATATATTTATTCAACACTAAAAAAGAGAAGCGCAATCTACACGCCCCCCTTTGTAATTATTGATGAAATGCTTGGCCAATTTCATAAGTATCTGCTTCTAGTACGAGTATCCCCTTTTCCTGAGGAGCATTCGGCAGATCCAATTCTTTCGCGGAACAGATCATCCCACTCGATGGAACACCACGAAGCTCGGCATCTTTAATCACCATTCCACTTGGCATGACAGCTCCGACTTTCGCCACCACCACTTTTTGCCCAGCCTCAACATTCGGTGCGCCACAGACGATTTGTAGTTCCTCTGTTCCTACATCGACTTTACAAATACTTAATTTATCGGCATTCGGATGTTTTGCTTTTTCCTTTACGTAACCAACGACAAATTTTGGCGAGAAATCTGCTTCAAGCTGTTCGTCAAAGCCATTTTTCATAAGCGCAGCATTGATTTTTTCCACCAGCTCTTCCGTTAATTCCACTTGGCCATTGGCTTCCACTTGCACATATTGTGAAGCATGAAAGAGATTGAAGCCGCTTGTTTGCTTGGTCTTTTCATCAAAAATTCGCGCCACATCGCCTTTTCTTTCAAATGTTGGATGCTCGATATCTTGAATGGCGATTAATAAGGTATCGCCCACCCCTTTTAAATTATAAAAAACATTCATTTATTCCTTCTCCTTCTTCTTTTGATCATGAGCCAATATAAAGATAGGCTCTAATTTTCCATCCTCATATGTAAAGGATAACGCCGTAATCGGCACTTTCCCCGTAGTGAAAAAGCTCATCGTTAATTCCGCTAAAATATCATATCCCGTGGAATTGCGAATGTCGCCAATGATTAAGACATCCTGATGCGGAACAGCGACAATCATGTCTCCCTCAATTGTTTCCGCTTTTTCCTGCAAAAACTTTTCATTTAAAATACGACTAGCATCATAGCCATCATTGGTATTCAAAAAGTAAAAATCATTCCCACGCAATGTATCTTTTTTCAGTTTCACAGGAAGGGATCGAACATTAAAACGAGCAATTTCCCGCACTTTTTGGGGATCAAGTCCTTCTTTTTCAATGATTTGCTCATCTAAAAGACGATACGTCTTACCAAGATCGAGCGCATAATAAATTCTTGTTTCTGCTGTATGATCATCTGTAAAAAACGGCACACCATCCCCTGTTTCTTTTGGAAATGAGGTGGAACGAATTACGGGATAGATTTTCTTTTCCTGACCCGCAACTTCTTGGTCTTTCCCCATCACTTTGAGCGCCTCTTCCACATAATAAACCACTTCATCCAGTGCTTTATCCTTGCGCTCATGCCATTTCGCAACTAAAGGAGATAAGGCGATATCCATTCCCTTGCCCGTTTCTTCATTCTCAACACGCACGGTTTCCGTTTCTCGATCATATTTGAGCGAACGCCCTGGCTGTTTGAGGCGCTCTTCCAATGCTCTCCTCATTTTCTTTTCATCCATTTTCAAACCACTCCCCTCCTTTGGGAAAAATACACTATTGTTATTTTACACAAAATGAGGCAGAGTCTCAAAGTTTGAGGGATAAAATAGTAAAAACCTGTATCCCCTGAAAGAGAATACAGGCTTTCGCTATTTTAATTACTAAGAAAGTCCATTAATAAAGTCTTCAATTTCTTCCAATGTCTTCCGATCTTTGCTAACGAAACGGCCTGCTTCTTCGCCATTATGGAAGGCAATAAAGCTTGGGATTCCGAAGATGTCCAATTGACTGCAAAGATCCAAAAATTGATCACGGTCTACATAAATAAAAGTGTATTCCGGATAATCGGCTTCTAGTCTTGGTAAGAACGGCTCAATAAATTTGCAATCTGGGCACCAATCAGCAGAGAACATAAAGATTGTACGCTCTTCCTTTTTTAATTGATCAAATTGTTCCATTGATTGTAGTTTTTCCATTTTATTTCCCTCCAGTATTGATTAGCATTTGGCCTGGTTTGATCCAGCCCAATTTCCTCATTATTTCTGATAAACATAAGCTTATCATAGCTGGAGCTAAAATATGCAATACAATGACTTGGACAAGTACTGTTGCAGAAAATCCCATCGTCTGGAAGGTCATAATTTGACCAACAAATCCACTTGTACCCATGCCAGCTCCTGCTGCATTACTGGTCATCGGCCAGATTGTTGTGGCAAACGGTGCGATGATAATCCCCGCAACGGTTGGCGGAATTAAAATCAAGGGGTAGCGAATAATATTTGGTACTTGAAGCATCGAAGTACCAATTCCAATCGCTAACAATCCACCTATCTTGTTCTCACGATAGCTAGAAACGGCAAAGCCCACCATTTGTGCACAACAACCAATCGTAGCTGCTCCTGCTGCCAAACCACTTAAATCTAACATAAGGGCGATGGCTGCACTTGAAATCGGAGCTGTTAAAGCAAGCCCCATTAAAGTCGCAACAAGAATACCCATTAAAATCGGTTTCTGCTCTGTTGCCCAGACAATCCAGCTGCCAAACACGGTTAGGAATTTGCCGATCGTCGGACCAATAAATTTGGCGACAAGAAAACCTGTGAAAATCGTCACAAAAGGAGTCACAATAATATCCACTTTTGTTTCTTTGCTAACGAGCTTACCTAATTCAATCGAGATCAAAGCCGCCACATAACTCCCTGCTGGCCCTCCTCCAAGAGCAGCTCCTGCCGCCCCAGTGGCAACTGCGGCAAAGATCACAAGTGGTGGTGCGCCAAGCCCGACCGCAATCGCCGCTCCAATTGCCGGTCCCATAAGTTCCATCGCCAGTTTGCCCATTTCCACAAACAGTGGCCAGTGTAATTGTTCTCCAATCGTTTTTATAATTAAGCCAATAATTAAGGACGAAAAAAGCCCTAACGCCATATAACTTAAAGCATCCACTAAATATGTTTTAGCCGATATTCGTATACCCTTCTTTTCTAAAAAACTCATCTCCCTGCCCCCTTGTCAACCATTATACTTAACTAGTGTAAAGACAGTTTCCGTTTTTGTCTATCTTTTTTTAAAAAAATCATTTTAGAATGCGTAAAGAGGGCCTCCGATTAGGCCCTCCCCCGTAAACATCTCTATTCTACCCGGCTTGACCGAACAATATCCATTAAGATTTTCGCGTCTTCGGATACATTCTTTACAGCTGATTCTGTCGTTGCTTTTGTTCCACCAATTCCAGCTGTTACTTCGTAAGTCTCCGCTTCTTCGATTTCGGTAATTACGAGATAGCCAAAGCGCTGATCTTTCGTAAAAGTCTGATTGACAATAAGAGGATTCTCTGAGTCTATTAACTGATTATATAATGCTTTACTGTCCTCTTTTTCGTTTGGATTATAAAAAAGGATATACGGATGGTCTTTTTTATCGAGAATAATATTATTTGGTTTATCGTCCTTTATGGTCATATCGGAAGGTAAATAAAATTGAATCGACTGGATCTCCTGATTTGCCACTTCTGGATCTCCGTTGAAAGCCTTTTCTACTTGTTCTACGGCTTTAGTCTGTTCTTTTTCAATGGATGCTCCGCAAGCGGCAATGAGTAGCATACTAACCATTATCCATGCGCCAGTCATTGCTTTTTTAAACATGTTGTTTCCCCCCAAACCTAAAAATCTAGTTCCATCATACTCTTAGTAAAATTAGCTTGACAACCCCTTATTGATAAATTCCTTTTGAAGGCATAGCTGTTAAAAAACTGCTAAAATGGAAGTTATACCAAATAAGGAGGGAATCAATGTGAGATTAACCGTTTATCTTGCCGGTGAAATTCACAGTGAATGGCGGTCAGAAATAAAGGCGAAGGCACAAGCTTTAAAGCTGCCAATTGATTTCGTCGGACCAATGGAGGATCATGATCGATCAGATGGTATTGGTGAGGAAATTCTTGGCGAACAACCAAATGCGGTGTTTCGTGATGCCGCGGCTTCAAGTTTTAATAACCTCCGAACAGAGGTCTTATTGAAAAAAGCAGATATCGTGGTTGCTCTTCTTGGTGAGAAGTATCGACAATGGAATACCGCGATGGATGCAAGTGCAGCGATAGCGATGAATAAACCGCTTATCCTCATACGACCAGAAGAATTACATCACCCGTTAAAAGAGTTGTCAGAGAAAGCCAATGTAACGGTCGCAACTGTAGATCAAGCTGTGAAAGCTTTGTCTTATATTTTTGAATAAGCGAATAGGTCTTTCTGTCCTTTTAAGAACCTAAGTAACGATCTGTTCATTTTTCTTTTGCTTCTTTGAGCAATATTATGATACACTAATTTGCAATCGAATATATTCCTTCGGGGCAGGGTGAAATTCCCTACCGGCGGTGATGAGCAATTATGCTCTTAGTCCGTGACCCGGATGCTTTTGATAAGCAGAAGGTGGATTTGGTGAAATTCCAAAGCCGACAGTGAAAGTCTGGATGGGAGAAGGAGAATCTAACAAAGTCTTTTTTCTATGCGTTCTTACGCATATATTTAGAAGTTTTCTGTTTTATTAGGAAACTCTAAAAGTCATTTGTAGACCTATGTTTATTTAAGTATGTCTAAAAGCCCCGCTACTATGTTTGCGGGGCTTATTTATTTTCATTCGTTCGTAAGGAATACAGATATTGGAGTGTTGACAGGTTGTGTTAAAGGAAAATTATATGGAGTTAGCCTTATCTTTAGCGCGCGCCGTTGCGGGTCAGACTTCACCCAATCCCCCTGTAGGAGCGGTTGTCGTGAAGAACGGTCAAGTCATCGGTATGGGCGCACACTTAAAGGCTGGTGAAGCTCATGCCGAACAGATCGCCCTGCAAATGGCTGGAGCCGAGGCCCGAGGCGCAGATCTTTACGTGACCTTAGAGCCATGTGCTCATACTGGAAAAACGCCTCCATGTGCAGATGCCGTAATAGCTTATGGGATTAAACAAGTATGGATTGCAACCAAAGATCCCAATCCCCTTGTTGCAGGTAAGGGAATCCAACGCATGCAGGACGCCATGATTCGAGTGGATGTTGGTCTTTGCAGGCAAGAAGCCACCCAACTATATGCACCATTTTTTCACTATATTCAAACAAAACAACCTTACGTAACGATGAAAATAGCGATGACATTAGACGGAAAGATAGCTACAGCAACAGGAGATAGTAAATGGATCACAAGTGACCAAGCACGACTTGATGTTCATTTACTTCGAGCTGCACATGATGCAATTTTAGTCGGTGTGCAGACGATTCTTCACGATGACCCCCTTCTTACCACCAGATTGCCCCAAGGTGGAAAACATCCTATTCGAGTGGTTTTAGATACACATTTACAGACACCAATCAACAGCCAAGTCATACAAAACGCTGAAGCACCAACGCTCATTTTTTGTGGACAGCAAGCGTCAAGCAAAAGACAACAACAGCTTGAAAAAGGAAGCGAGGCTAAAGTCGTCCGCTTGGCAACTGAGAAAATTTCTGTTTCTGAAGTTTTAAATGAGTTAGTGAAACGCAATATTATGACATTGTTGGTTGAAGGCGGAGCAACGATACATGCTACCTTTTTAAGCGCCAAAGCTATGCAAAAGGTCATTGTCTATGTTGCACCCAAATTATTAGGAGGAAAATCCTCCCTCTCCTCCATTATAGGAGAAAATCTACTTTCCATGTCAGAAGCCTATCCTTTCACATTTGAAAAAGTAGAAATGATCGGGCCCGATATCAAAATTACGGCTTTGCCAAAAGGAAGTGAACCAAATGTTTACAGGGATCATTGAAGAAATTGGTACCATTGCACAAGTCCAGTCCCGTCCACAGTCCCTAAAGTTGGAGATTACGGCTCATACTATTTTGCAAGATATAGAACTAGGACACAGTATTGCAGTAAACGGTGTATGCTTAACGGTCACCCATTTTTCCTCTACCCATTTTACCGTAGAAACATTTCACACTACCTCTTTACAAAAGTTAAAAACAGGGAGTGAGGTCAATTTAGAACGGGCTCTTTCGCTGCAAGATCGGCTTGGTGGTCATTTTGTTACGGGTCATGTGGACGGAATTGCAATCGTGCATTCGCAGTATGAGGTGGAAAATGCCTTATACATGACACTCCGTATTCCGGATGAATGGAAAAAGTATTTATTACCGAAAGGCGCCATCGCGCTGGATGGGACTTCGTTAACGATTTTTAAAGTGGAAGATAATCAGGTAACCATTTCCCTGATTCCCCATACCCAAGAGAAAACAGTATTAGCGAACAAAGAAATGGGGGATGTGGTCAATTTGGAATGTGATGTATTGGGAAAATATGTGGAACAGATGGTATTTCAATCCAAGGTAAAGCAGCAGAGTTTGACAAAAGATTTCTTACAACGTAACGGATTCTTTTAAAGAAAGGTGACAAACATGTTTGATTCAATCGAAGAAGCCATAACCGACTTACAAAAAGGAAAAGTTGTCATTGTTGTGGATGATGAAGATCGAGAAAATGAAGGCGACTTTATTGGTTTAGCAGATTTAGTCACCCCGGAAATGATTAATGTCATGGCGAAGTTCGGAAGAGGACTTATCTGCGTTCCTATCACAGAAGAAAAAGCAAAACAACTTGAATTAAAATTAATGACTGATCAGCCTACAGAAGGGCATGGAACAGCCTTTACGATTAGTATTGATCACTATTCTACTCATACAGGTATTAGTGCCTTTGAACGGGCAAAAACGATCGAAGCAATGGTGAAAACGGAGGCAGTCGCACAAGATTTTGTCCAACCTGGACATATTTTTCCCCTTATCGCGAAAAACGGTGGTGTGTTACAACGTAAAGGACATACAGAAGCTGCCGTCGATCTTGCTAGATTAGCAGGATATTCACCAGCTGGGGTGATTTGTGAAATTATGAAGGATGACGGGACGATGGCACGTACACCAGATTTACAGCTCATAGCAAAAAAATTAGACCTTAAACTGATTACGATTCAAGATTTGGTGGATTACCGAGAGCAACAGGAACCCTTAATTATCCGCGAAACTGAAATTAATCTGCCAACAGAATATGGCCATTTTCGACTAGTTGGTTATTCTGAAAAGGTAACAGGCCAGGAACATCTTGCGCTCATAAAAGGTGATCTGCATACAGATGAACCGATATTGGCACGTATTCATTCCGAATGCTTGACAGGCGATATCCTCGGTTCCTACCGCTGTGATTGTGGCCCCCAACTTCATGCTGCACTTAAACAAATAGAAAAAGAAGGGCGCGGGATACTGCTGTACATGCGGCAAGAGGGCCGTGGAATCGGCTTGATCAATAAATTAAAAGCATACAATTTACAAGAGCAAGGATTCGACACAGTGGAAGCCAATGAAAAATTAGGCTTTGCAGCAGATTTACGTGATTATCGGCTAAGTGCAGAAATGTTAAAAGACTTAAATGTGCAGAACGTACGATTGCTAACAAATAATCCAAAGAAGATTGCTGGTTTAGAAGAGCGTGGATTAAATATTAGCGAACGTGTTCCAATCCAAATGCCATTAAAGGAAGAAAATCGCCAATACTTAGAAACAAAAAAAGATAAACTCGGACATTTATTCATATTTTAGGAGGAATTATCGATGGGAAATGTATTTGAAGGTCATGTAGTCGGCACAGATATAAAGATTGGGATTGTCGTAGGTCGATTTAATGAATTTATTACTGGCAAACTTTTAGCAGGGGCTCAAGATGCATTGAAACGGCATGGAGTCAAAGAAGAAAATGTGGATATCGCTTGGGTACCGGGAGTTTTTGAAATTTCACTTATTGCGAAAAAGCTAGCAGATTCAGGCCATTATGATGTGATTATCACACTTGGAACCGTGATCCGTGGGGACACTCCTCATTTCGATTATGTATGCAATGAAGCCGCGAAAGGTGTTGCACAGGCAGGTTTGCAGTCTGGCGTTCCGGTAATCTTTGGAATCCTCACGACGCATACGATTGAGCAAGCAATTGAGCGTGCTGGAACAAAGGCTGGAAATAAAGGTTGGGATACTGCAGTAGCCGCCATTGAAATGGCGAATTTGACGAAACAACTTCCCTAAATACTCTTGCAACCCGATTATAAATAAAGAAGCCATTTTGACAACTGATCAAAATGGCTTCTTTTTATTCAATTCATTATGACCGATATTGATACTGCCCCACTAATAATTTCATAATATGGGTAAACATCAGGTCCCGGGTGACCATTCCATTAGTAAAAACTCCAATCGCCCCTTCGCCGTGACGAATGTTTTCACGTTGACAAAAGTCATCCATAACAGGGCCTAGTTCTTCCCCACTTCGAAGTCTGGTTGCGATTTCCTCCGGAAGTTTGATGCGAGCTCCTCCTGCTACAAGTGTTGCCTGATCCTTTACGGCTAGGGCACCCCAATTGATTAGAAAGAGGCCTGCCGGTGTTTCCGTTACTCCTCCCTCTAAGCCAATGCCAAGATCGACATTATGATGACGGACACAGAATTCCGCGCGATTCATCGCCCCCTTCATTGTTTCTTCATCTGAAAAAGGCATGCCGCTTACATTAGATGGGGCATCAATGGGCGCAATGTCTAGCTCATTTTCCAATGTTTGAAGAACCGTCTCAACGGCTTTTAATTTTGCTTTATTCTTGGATCCTACTGCTATTTTCATTTCCGTAAACCTTCCTTGCTTAAAATGTTATAGACCACCAATCGACAGATATTTCGTCTCTAAATACGGTTCAATCCCTTCGATTCCGCCTTCTCGGCCTAGTCCACTTTCTTTCATCCCGCCAAAAGGAGCGTGGGCAGCAGATGGTCCACCATCATTCCAGCCAATGATCCCAAATTGCAAATGATCATGTAAGTAATGTCCCACTCGATAATCATTTGTGAAGAAATATGCCGCTAATCCGTATGGTGTACTGTTGGCTAATTCCACGGCTTCTTCCAGTGTTTTATAGCTCACGATAGGGGCAACAGGGCCAAAAGTTTCTTCATGCATAATCGTCATCTCTGTTGTCACATTTTTTAGAACGGTTGGATAGACGAAGAAACAGCCTTTTTCCTTGTCTACTTGAAATTGGTTGCCAACCAGCGCTTCAGCTCCCTTGGCAATCGCATCCTCAATTTGTTCGACGATTTTGTTATAGCCTTTTTCATTGATGATAGGGCCAATATCGATTCCTTCTTTTAAACCATTACCTACCTCAAGTTTTTTTACTTCTGAAGCAAACTTTTCCGTAAACTCATCTACAACACTTTCATGAACAATGATTCGATTGGCACAGACACATGTTTGTCCAGCATTTCGGAATTTAGCGGCAACCGTTTGTTGAACAGCCAGTTCAATATCTGCATCTTCTGTCACGATTAACGGGGCATGTCCACCCAGTTCCATGGTCACATTCTGAATATTTTCGGAACTGTTCGCAATCAATTGCTTTCCTACACCTGTTGATCCAGTAAAAGTGATTTTCCGGATACGTTCACTTTTCGTAAAAATTTCACCGACAACCTTTCCCTCTCCCATTACATACTGGATGACGTCCTTGGGAATCCCCACTTCATAGGCATAGTCAATAAATTTCATCCCTGATAACGGCGTTTCTGATGCAGGCTTGACAATAAACGTACAACCTGCCGCTAAAGCGGGCGCCGCTTTTCTCGCCATCATCGCTGTTGGAAAATTCCAAGGTGTAATCGCTGCAACAAGTCCAATCGGTTCTCTCGTCACGATGATTCGTTTTGAATTCGTATTGGCGGGAATTGTACGACCATAGACTCGCTTAGCTTCTTCCGCATACCAATCTAAATAAGCAGTTGAATAATCGATCTCACCTCTAGCTTCATTTAAAGGCTTCCCATTTTCCAATGTCATTAACTTCGCTAATTCCTCTTTATTTTCTTGAACCTTTGCGCTCCAAGCTTGGATGAGTCGGGATCTTTCATGCGCATCTAACTTAGACCATTTTTGAAAGGCTTGATGGCCGTTTTTAATCGCTAACTCGATCTCAGCATTTGATTGCATGCTAATCTCTTCAATTAGCTCACCAGTGGCCGGGTTTGTGACTTTTATTTTAGACATCGCTCAAGACTCCTTTCAATCGTTTTTCTCTTTCTATATTCCCTAATTTTAACAAAATTAATGTATAGTAAGGAAATAAGAGCTCTTCTTTCCCAAAAAACGGATGTAAAACAGGCGTTGCAACCAAAAATTGCGTACTTGCAACCGCATGTTGGTGGTGTTTACGACCGTTTCATTATATTTTTATTTAAACAAAACGACGACCCCCTTAGTTGGTAGTCGCCGTGAGGCCAGCAGGATGTTGGTCACAAAGGCGTTGCGACGTACAAGGATGTACTAGTGCAGACGAAGCGACAGGACGTCGCGATTGAGTCTGCCGCCAGGACGGAGGCCCACAGGATGTGGGTCAGAACGGCGTTGCGCCAGGACGGCGCGCCTTTAGCCGTTCATCCTTATGGACTAAGTTTGTACGTCGCTAAACGGGCGCTTACGCTTTTCTTTGTCTAGCTGCAGCGCCCAGCGACTAGCAAACTTTCGGTGCCTTCCTACGATAAGTCAACATCAGTTCGCCTTATCAGGCTCACTGTGTTTCCTTTATCTCGTCAGGCCCCTAAAAAGTTTGTACGTCGCTAAACGGGCGCTTACGCTTTTCTTAATTATCCGCCGATATAAGACATGCCAATTTTCTTGCGGTTTTTAGCCGTCCACTCTGTTCGTTCATCAGAATAACGATCGGCTCTCCGCTCCCAAAGCTGGCAAATTTTAGCACGTAATGCCAGATCTGTCGCCCCGTCCCGCATCATTTTTTTCAGATCAAATCCGGAGGAGGCGAATAGACATGAGTAAAATTTTCCTTCAGAGGAAAGACGAGCTCTTGTACAAGTAGAACAGAAGGATTCAGAAACAGAGGTAATAAATCCGACCTGGGCGCCGTTGTCCGAATAGCGATAAAGCTTTGCCACCTCACCAAAATAATGAGGATCCACTGGTTCGAGTGCAAATTCTTCCTTCAACATGTCATAAATCTCTTTCTTGGTTACAACTTTTTTAAAGCTCCACCCGTTATCATTTCCGACATCCATAAACTCAATGAAGCGCAGGGTAATCCCCTGATCTTTAAAATAACGGGCCATTGGAATAATTTCCTGATCATTGACTCCTTTTTGCACAACCATATTAACCTTTATTTCAAAACCTAGTTTTTGCGCATAGGCAATATTTTCTAATATATAGGCTGGTTTGACCCCACGGCCATTTATTTGTCCAAATAATTCCGGTTCTAATGCATCCAAACTAATATTTAATCTTCTTAATCCTGCTTGATACAGATCATCGGCATGAGCTTTTAACAACATTCCATTGGTGGTCAAGCCAATATCCTCTACTCCATCTAGCTCGGTAAGTTGGGCAATTAATTCTGAAAGATTCCTTCTCATCAACGGCTCTCCACCGGTTAATCTAATTTTCTTAACACCTAGGGAAACAAAGATGGAAGCCAATCTAACCATTTCTTTAAAACTTAACATTGCATCTTTCGGCATAAAAGCATAATCATCACCGAATATTTCTTTCGGCATGCAATACGTACACCGAAAATTACAGCGATCGGTTACAGATAGCCTTAAATCCCGCATCGGTCTTCTTAATCGATCATATAAAACATCTGTCATCATGGCTCCCGTCCTTTCGCTTTTCTAGCATTCTATTCCTTCATATGAGAAGTATAACTTATTCATGCTTTCTTTTCTTATGTTCCTCTGTAATATCGGTGAAAGTTCCAACATAGCGGACATCTTCTCCTGTATCATCTTTGACTGCACTAATATTTAACCATTGTAAATATTCCTCACCACTTTTACGGCGATTCCAGATTTCCCCTTGCCATTCTCCTTGTTCCTTAATTTGCGCCCACATTTTCTGGTAAAATTCCTCATTATGTCTGCCGGAACTTAATATATTCGGATTCTGATTGAGTACATCTGCCTCTTTATATTCCGTTAACTGGGTAAAGGCTGGATTGACTGCTTTAATCTTTCCATGAGAATCCGTTACTAATATCCCCTGTCCGGTTGATTTGAAAACTTCAGCTGATAAACTTAAGCGATCCATATAATATAACCAAACGACTAATACAAGACTTGCTAATGCTACTTGCGATAATAACATAAATCCAATCGAGTATTGACCTGTTATCGAATAGATCGATGCTAATAATAATGGTGGGAAAAATCCTCCCAATCCCCCTACCATCGATACAATCCCGTTCACTGTCCCTGCTTGCTTATTAAAGTAAAAGGGAACCAATTTAAAAATGACGCCATTTCCAATGCCAGCACTGACGGCAATCGCCATACATCCCACCGTATATAAGCCAATCGATGGGGAGAAGGCCAGTATAATCGCTGCCACTGTATAAGTCACAAAGACACCCATGAGTAAAAATAGAGGTTGAAATTTATCCGCTAACCACCCGCCAACCGGGCGTAAAAAAGTGGCGACCGCAATAAATCCAGCTGTTCTCATCCCCGCATCGACTTTGTCTAATTGGAAATAATCAACTAAAAAATTCGGCAAATAAACGGTGAAGGCGACAAAGGATCCAAAAGTAATAAAATAAAATAAGGAAAAAAACCAGAGTTTTTCATTTTTATAGACACCTTTGATTTGTTCCATTAAGGGTGTCTTAACTTTCACTTCTTTGCGGTCACCAAAGAAGATATTCAAAGCTGCAAAAAATAAGAGTAAAATTAAATAGAGTTTCACCGTCATCGACCAACCGATTTGTGTCGCAATTACCGGGGCCGCAAAGGTCGTAATCGCTGTTCCAATATTACCTGCTCCATAAATCCCATTGACAAGGCCATGCTTTTCTTTTGCATAATATTTCGGCAACGAGGTAACCCCGACAGAAAAAACAGCTCCCCCAATTCCTAGAAACAACCCGCCAATAACTAAATCCGTAAAGCTAGATGCTTCACTAATATAATAGACCGGAAATAATAACAAAATGAAACTAATTAGGAAAACCAGTCTTGCCCCAAATAAATTCGCATAATACCCAAGCGGAATCCTTAACACTGATCCTAATACAACTGGGATAGCTGTCAAAATCGCTAATTTATCAGCGGGAATCGAGATATCCTCAATGATAAAAGGCAATAAAGCTGAAATAATCACCCATACCATAAACCCAACAACTAGATTCAAAGTTTGTAATGGCAATTGAACCTTTTTGATCATGCCAACCACCTACTCCTTCTTAATAATTTTACATAATCACTTCCTCTTACTAGTAGTGTAGCTTTTCCTATCGGCTATTTTTATTAGGGAGCTCCCTCCATTTTAAGGGGGTTTCCCTTGATTTGTGAAAAAATGAACATTTGTTTGTGCGACGAAAAAAATAGTGCCTATCCCCGATTTATTTTGCGCATCAGGGACAGACACCACATTTTCAAATTCTATTGTTCTAATGCTTCTGCTTCTTTAACATTTGGTGAAACAGGTCTTGCAGCATGTGCCAACGACCCAGCCACTGTTACGCCAATCAATACAAAAATCAGCGACCTAAGTATACCGACTGAGCCAGCAATCGCCCCTAAGACAGGAGGACCAACGAGAAAAGCCATATATCCGACCGTTGTGACGGCTCCGACCCGCGCAGCTACCCCATGCGGATTGTCGCCAGCTGCAGATAAGCCAATCGGAAAGCCGTAAGCCGAACCAAATCCCCAAAGAACAATACCAATGGCGGCCGTATAATAATTTCCACCAAAAATGACGATTACAAGCCCCAGTGCGGCAGATAGAGCGGAGGCTCTAAGAATCGCCACCCTGCCAAACTTATCTAAAAGAATATCCCCCACTGCACGACTAATCGTCATGGTCGCGACGAATAAACTAAACATTAACGATCCAGATGCAGGGCTTTTATCATAACCATCCACAATAACTAACGGTAACCAATCGCCCGCAGAACCTTCTGCAAACGCCATTCCTAGTACGATGATTCCGAGTAGAACCGTCCGTTGCTCTTTCCAAACAGACAAGGTCTCTGTCGCTGTAGTCTCATTTTTGTTCTCATCTTGGTCTTCTTGACCAGATCCGATTGGCACGAAACGGGAAAAATAGACAATTAAGACGAATACAATCAAAGCAATCACAAATAAATGAGCCATGATCGGTAAATGGATTTTATTGACAAGGGAACCAATCATAGCACCAAAAAAGGTCCCTAAACTATATACTGCATGAAAGCCTGTCAAAATTGACTTTTTAAGCGTTTTTTCAATCGCTGTTCCTTCTACATTCATCGCTACATCACATATTCCAATGCCAAAGCCAAAAATAGCGAGGGCGCTAAATACAATCCATACATGAGGAGCCCATGAACTTCCCAATCCGATCGTGATCAGTCCAATGGAACTAAGCCCAAGTCCTGTTAACATAATGACCCGACCACCAAAACGGGCGATTAAACGACTTGCACACATAAGGCCAATGATCGAACCAGTGGAGAGACCAAAAATAATCCATCCCATCTGTGCCGTTGATACACCTAATGCATCGCGAATATTCGGGGTTTGTGCCACCCAAGATGCCATGGCAAAACCAGAAAGACCAAAATAGAAATAAATGGCCATACGCCACAAACGTATTTGTCTAGTTGTAAGTGCCTGTTCCACTGCATACCATCTCCTAAAATTAATAACAATTCTATAAATCTACCACAAAATCAAATTTGTTACCATTCATTTTATGGAAATGGCGCGAGTTTTAGGAATATTTTTATCCTATTCAGCTTGGTGCAAAAAAATCAATATGAAGTAATAAAGCCATTGGCATGAACCTAAAGCGCCCTTACGCTTTTTCGCCGGCTCCATCATTAACGTAACGGCGAGTCACCGAAAGTTTGCTAGGCGCTGGGCGCTGGAGCTGGATCAAGCATTTTAGCCCAAATTTATACTTTCTTATCCTGTAAAAAAGGGATAGATGCAGACGATATCCCCGTCCCTCTATCCCTTTTTTACACATTTCGATTAAATAATAACCGTATTGAGTTGTTCATATAAATGATCTTCATCTACAGCTTTCATGACTTTTTCAGCCATTGGAAATAGAACTGTTTCTTCTTTGACGAAATGAACGGTTAAAACTTCAAATGCTTCTCCTGCATCTTGGACAATTTCTTTCATTTTTTCCACTGAGAATGTGTCCATTTTTGGCAAGGTATGATGAAGAAAATGACCAATGTAGGCATCTATTTCCTGATGTTCCTCTTCGATCGACATGATCGGTCCTTGTTCATATCCGATATATTGACCGAGCAGTGGGAAAAAGAATTGTTCTTCTTTTTCGGTATGATTTTTTAATGGTTCAATAAATTCAACAAGCAGTTGTCTCAGTCTTTTGAATTCTTTTCTTGCTTCCTGTTCTTCATATTGGTTATTTTCAAAGTTCAAGACAATGGCATGCCAGTCCGCCATTAAAAAAGATAAATATTGATGTTCGTTTTCCAGGATTCGAATGGCTGGTAGTTTAAATCGTAATGTTTCTCCTGCCAAGGATTTCTCCCCCCCTATCACCTTTAAAAATTAAGCAATTTTTTCTTTAAAGCATATTCCACCAATTCTGGACGACTTTTTAATGAAAGTTTTTCCATGATTTTGGCTTTATGAGCTTCCACGGTTTTAACAGAGATAAATAGTTTTTCGGCAATTTCTTTATTACCGTATCCCTTTGCGACTAAAGGTAAAATTTCCAATTCTCGTTTTGATAAAATTTTAAATGGATCGTCTGTCCCCGCAACCCCATCATTTTTGACAAATTCTTTTACGAGGGATGTTGCCATTTTTGGGTGGATATAGGTTCCTCCACTGTATACCGTACGAATGGCTGAGACGAGTTCCTCATCAGGCGCATTCTTTAAAATATAGCCTGATGCTCCATTTTTGAGTACGTGGAATAAATATTCTTCATCATCATACATGGTCAGAATAAGGATCTTCGTGTCAGGATAATCCTCACTAATTTTTCCTGTCGCGATTAAGCCGCTCTCACCTGGTGGCATACTTAAATCCAATAATAAAACATCTGGTTGGTGTTTCCCCACCATCGCATAAGCTTCGATGCCGTCCGCTGCTGTCGCAACAACTTCCATATCGGATTGATAATTTAAGATCATCGAGAAGCCACTTCGGACAACGGCATGATCATCTGCAATCACTAGTTTGATCATTCCATATTCCTCCCTATATGAGAATCGATCGGAGCATGGATATGGATGGTCGTTCCCTTACCGATTTCTGAATGGATGGTTAATTGACCGTGGATAAATTCAGCTCTTTCCCTCATGCCATATAATCCTAATCCTGTTCCTCTTGCCTCTGATGACAAATCAAAACCCATTCCATGATCCTCAATCAACAAATGAAGAAAACCTGCCTCTTCATATAAACGGACAAAAACTTCATCCACTTGCGCATATTTTAATGCGTTAAAGATCGCTTCCTGGCAAATCCGATAAAAGACCGTTTCAACCTCATTGCCATACCGTTTGGATTGCAGCTCAGGCGTAAAGTGGACAATCAGGCCATAATTCTTCTCTAGCCATTTAAAATGCGAACGGAATGCCGCTTCTAAACCAAGATCATCAAGTGATGAGGGTCTTAGTTCAACCGATAAGTTACGGACATCGTCTAGAAGCCTTGTTAAAGACATCTCCGTCTGCTTAATTTTCTCGTCTTTTTCTTTGTCATTATCCAAATATTTCAGAATCCGTAACTCCACTAAAGAGTTTAATAACTCTTGGATCACGCCATCGTGTAATTCGCGGGAAATTCGTTTCCGTTCATCCTCTTGGGCGCGAATCACATGTTTCGTCATATTATTTTGATAGAGTTCTTTCTGCGTTTGAAAGGGCTTCGTTAAATTTCTGAGCATAAGGATCCGTATTTCACTATCTTCATCGACCACTTGATAGCTCGCTGCAAAAGGAAGAGTACCATCCTTTTTTGTTTTCAAATAAATTTGAAACGATGAAAAATCCCCTTCCTCATCACGTAAATAACAATTTGTACATGTCCGTGACTCCGTGTTACTTGTGTACCCCATGCAAAATTCACAAATAGAGTGGGGAAAGCCTTTTTCCAATTCTTTTTCGTCCACAATCGCTCTCGCCGCTGGATTCATATCGATTACTTTGCCATTGGCATGTAAAAAGAAAATAATTTCTGGGCTTTGTTCGTACATCTTTGTCAGTAATTCAATGATGGTTGCTTTTGATAAATTATTCACAAGAAAGCATCTCCCTTCCTGTGAATGGAGAAAAAATATCGACGATCTCGCTTTGGATTTGTTCGATTAGTGAGGTGGTAATCACTTGATTATTTCGATAACCGACCAATAATACACCTTCCACACGATGATTGTCCCAAAGAGGAATGGCTCCAATACTTTGTAGCGACTCAGACATCACAATCGGATAATTAAATAAATCCTTCCCATGAATTTCTTTTTGGATGTTTTCAATTACAAGTGATTTTCCTGTTTTAAAAACAATTCCGGCAATTCCTTTTCCA
The DNA here is from genome assembly GCF_018332955.1 of Lederbergia ruris. Taxonomy (NCBI): domain Bacteria; kingdom Bacillati; phylum Bacillota; class Bacilli; order Caryophanales; family Bacillaceae; genus Lederbergia; species Lederbergia ruris. The sequence continues at coordinate 44,740 of NZ_BORB01000014.1, read as the reverse complement.
GAATACAAAGTAATGCGTTTATAACGATCATTTAAATTGCCTGCCGCGTATTTCCATTTTAAAACGAATTGATCCTCTACAGACTGGGTAAGAGCCAGAGAGACTAGATCAAATTGGTATCGTTCTTTTAACTGATTAACTTCAGCTTGATATTTTGCCTGTCTTTCCATCATTTTCTTTCTCTCCCCCATTTCAGGATCAGCCTTTTTTAAAATTTTTGCGTACGATGTCTTCTATAAATAATATAACTTCTCCCAATGTAATTCAACGGAACGCTCCACACATGGACAAGTCTTGTGAACGGCCATAAGGCAAATATAGCAAAACCGGAAAGGGCATGAATTTTAAAAGATAATGGGACATCAGCCATTAACGTGGCATCTGGTCGAAAGATAAGCAGGCCGCGGAACCAGACCGAAATCGATTCTCTATAATCAAATTCAGGTTGCACCACATTTGTGGCCAAAGTCGAAAACATCCCCATAAAAACAATAAATAATAGAAGCACATTCACAATTAAATCAGAAGCCGTACTTAATTTCCGAACACTTTTGATGGTAAAACGGCGTGCAGTTAAAATGACCATGCCCGCCAATGTGATAAAGCCAAAGAAACCGCCGATATATAAAGCCCCTAGATGGTACAAATGATCACTGACTCCTAAGCTCTGAGTCCATGATTTCGGAATCCCTAAACCAGACACATGACCGAGGATAACGGGAATAATCCCTAAATGAAAAAGGATACTCCCGATCATTAATTGCTTTTTCTCAATAAATTCGCTCGATTTGGCGGTCCAATTAAATTGATCTGTTTTATAACGATAGATATGACCGACAATAAAGACGGCGATACATACATACGGAAAGATTACCCATGAAAATTGACTAAGCATTTGTCGCATCCCCCTGTATGACACATGTTTTCAAGGTAGTTCGTAACGCTCTAATAAGATGAAAATAAGGACTTGTGTTTTTTTCAAGGGATTTTAGCAAATGCCATGTTCCATCTTCCAATATGGAGAATAGAATCGAAAAACTTTGAGCAGAGCGGGGATCCTCTAACCATTCTGCCGCATAAAAAAACTCACATATCAAAGGCAAGTAATCGGATAGTTCATTTGCAGGCATTTCCAATCCATACATTTCATACAACACCTTCAGTTTAGCGAGCATCTGTCCACGTTCTTTTCCATCCTCATATTTAAAATAGGTCATGTAAAGAGCGGAATGTTTTTCAAAATCAAAGGTCTTGGTGTAATATTCCTCCATTTCATCCAGACTAAAGGTATGCATCATCTCCCAGAATGTTTTTACATCATCATAGGCAGGGTGGGAAGAGTCAAAGGACCCTTCCAATGTTTTAGGATGAAAATGAAGTTTCTCAGGATATGAAAGCAATTGGGAGAAAAAGCCAAATGCGCTTTTATAAGAATACAGCTTTTCAAGATCAATCACGCCAAATCCCTCCATAGAAGTTTTCTTCATAGATCTCCTTGCCGCTCTTTCCAGGTGTTGCGTGAACTGGACCACAACCATCACAATCTGTTCCAAAGCCTTCTTGACCTTGAGCACGATAAGGGTCCATATATCCCTCTTTATGGGAAGTGGGAATGACGAAGCGATCTTCATATTTGGCAATAGCTAGTAAACGATACATGGCCTTCGTTTGTTCTGCTGTAAGACCTACTCGCGTCAAACGTGTTTCATCAAAGTCTTTTCCAGATGTGGCGGCCCGCATGTAAGAACGCATCATCGCCATTCTTTGTAAGGCCTCTGTAACAGTTTTTGTATCACCGGCCGTTAGCATATTCGCTAAATATTGAATCGGGATCCGCATTTCATCAATCGCAGGGAAAATTGCATCTGGATTGTTAAGCGAATTCTTCCCTTCAAAATAATTCATAATCGGACTTAGCGGTGGCACATACCAAACCATTGGCAATGTCCGATATTCTGGATGAAGCGGGAACGCCATTTTATATTCAATCGCTAATTTATAGACAGGAGAATTTTGCGCTGCCTCAATCCACTCTTCCGCAATCCCGTCTTTTCGAGCTTGCTCAATCACAGCTGGATCATTCGGATCAAGAAATAAATCACATTGGGCTTGATATAAATCTTTCTCATCTGGTGTCGCTGCAGCTTCTAAGACACGATCCGCATCATATAAGAGGACACCTAAATACCGAATCCGCCCTGTGCATGTTTCTGAACAAACAGTTGGTAATCCAGCTTCAATCCGCGGGAAACAGAATGTACATTTTTCGGCTTTATTCGTTTGCCAGTTGAAATAGACTTTCTTATAAGGACACCCCGTCATACAGTAACGCCAGCCCCGACAAGATTCCTGATCCACAAGGACAATCCCATCCTCATCCCGTTTGTACATCGCACCTGATGGACAGGAAGCCACACAACTTGGATTTAAACAATGTTCACATAGCCGTGGAAGATACATCATAAAGGCTTTTTCAAAATTAAATTTGATTTCCTCTTCAATTTTTTCAATGTTAGGATCTGTAGGGCCGGTAATATGGCCACCAGCTAAATCATCTTCCCAGTTGGGTCCCCATTCAAGATCCATTTTTTCGCCAGTGATCACCGATTTTGGTCTTGCGACGGGTTGATGTTTTTTCTCCCCGGCATGGGTTAAATGCTCATAATTGTACGTCCACGGTTCATAGTAATCTTTCATTTCCGGCATATCAGGATTATAGAAGATCTTCCCTAAGGCAATTTTCTCTAGTTTACTGCCAGAATTTAATTCTAATTTGCCATTTTTTAGACGCCATCCCCCTTTATACTTCTCTTGGTCCTCCCAACGCTGGGGGTAGCCGATTCCTGGCTTCGTTTCGACGTTATTAAACCACATATATTCTGCACCGGGGCGATTCGTCCACGTTGTTTTACAAGTGACACTGCATGTATGGCAGCCAATACATTTATCTAGATTCATGACCATTGCAACTTGCGCTTTAATCTTCAAGCCAATTGACCTCCTTCATCTTCCTTACCGCCACATATTCATCTCGCTGATTTCCAATCGGGCCATAGTAGTTAAAGCCATAACTAATCTGCGCATAGCCCCCAACCATTTGCGTTGGTTTCATATGAATCCGGGTTGGCGCATTATGACTCCCCCCGCGTGAATCGGTCATCTCTGAACCTGGAACATTAATATGTTTATCTTGGGCATGATACATAAACATCGTCCCTTTTGGCATCCGGTGACTGACAACGGCTCTTGCTGTCACCACCCCATTGCGGTTATACACTTCCATCCAATCATTATCCTGAATATCATGTGCAGCCGCATCGACATCACTGATCCAAACAGTTGGTCCCCCACGGAATAACGTCAACATATGTTGATTATCTTGGTACGTACTATGAATATTCCATTTCCCATGTGGCGTTAAATATCTTAATACAAGCGAATCCTTTCCACCTACGATTTTCCGATCATTGGGTCCAAATACCATTGGCGGCAGTGTTGGCTTATAGATTGGTAGACTTTCACCAAATTGGAGAAAGATTTCATGATCTAAATAAAAATGCTGTCTCCCTGTTAACGTTCTAAAAGGAACAAGCCGCTCAATGTTTGTTGTAAAAGGGGAATAACGTCTCCCCATTTTGTTTGAGCCACTGAATACCGGTGTAGGAATCACTTCACGCGGTTGCACGGTGATACTTTGAAACGTAATTTTTTCCGCGGCCCGATCACTAGAAATATCTTTTAATGGTACACCATGTTTCTTTTCGGCGACTTCCCACGCTTTTTGTGATACACGTCCATTGGTAGCAGAAGATAAATTCAACATCGCATCGGCCACTTGCCTGGCGGTATGGAGTTTCGGTAGCCCCGATTTGATCGTGTCGTCAAAATAAGTTCCATTGATTCTCTTCAATTCTTCATATTCTTCTGTGACTGAAAAACTGACTCCATGAGCACCGACTTTTCCAGTCGCCACATTTGGCCCCAATGTGACGTACTTATCATAGATTTGCGTATAATCTCGTTCTACAAGCGAAAAGTTCGGCATTGTTTTCCCGGGGATCGCTTCTACTTCACCCTTTTTCCAGTCTTTCACAAGCCCATAGCTTTGGGCGATTTCATTTTTTGAATCATGAAGGAGCGGTGATGTCACAAGGTCTTTATACACTCCAGGCAATTCCGTTTTTGCCATGTCCGAAAATTCCTTGGCAAGGGTACGGAAAATATCCCAATCTGAACGCGATTCCCATAAGGGATCAATCGCTGGATTAAACGGATGGACAAAAGGATGCATATCAGTGGAAGATAAATCTGTTTTTTCATACCAGGTCGCGGCTGGCAGCACGACATCGGCATATAATGGTGTCGCGGTCATGCGGAAATCAAGTGCCACCATTAAATCCAATTTCCCTTCCACTTCTTCACGCCATTTAATTTCTTCTGGCTTCTCTTTTTCATTCGGTGTGGAAAGTAATCCATTATGCGTTCCAAGTAAATGTTTCATAAAATACTCTTGCCCTTTGGCAGAACTAGATATTAAATTAGAGCGCCAAATAAAGAGAGAACGCGGAAAATTTTCTGGTGCATCGGGATCTTCAATCGCAAATTGAGTTTCCCCGGATTTCACTTGATCGACGGCATGTTGAATCATTTCCTCATCGGTTTCTTTTCCTACTTTTTTCGCCTCTTCGGCAAATAGCAGACTGTTTTTATTAAATTGCGGATAGGATGGCAACCACCCGAGTCGGGCGGCCAAGACATTATAATCAGCTGGGTGCTGGTATTTGATTTTACCACCAAGTGGAGATTTCAATGATTCAGTGCCCATTTCCTCGTATTTCCATTGATCAGTGGCAAAATAAAAGAATGAGGTGCCATTTTGCTGTCTCGCCGTACCTTGCCAATCTTTTGCAAACGCAATCGTGGACCAACCTTCAATCGGACGGCATTTTTCCTGTCCAACATAATGGGCCCACCCGCCGCCATTCACCCCTTGGGAAGCCGTCAAGATGACAAGATTTAATATCGCCCGATAGATCGTATCACTATTAAACCAGTGATTAATTCCTGCGCCCATAATAATCATCGAGCGACCATCTGTATCAAGGGAATTTTGCGCAAACTCATGGGCAATTTGCGTGACCAGCTCGGCTTTTACACCAGTGATCTTTTCTTGCCAAGCTGGTGTGTAATGGGAGGCTGTATCATCATAGCCTTTTGCATTCAATCTACCGCCTGGGCGGGCAACACCATATTGACTCATCATCAAGTCATACACCGTTGCCACCATCCTTGTTGTACCATCTGCTAGTTGAATAGCTTTAGCCGGAATCGTTCTTGTAAAAATACCATTTTGATCATGATCAAAATATGGAAAAACGATCTCTTCCCACTCAGCTCCGTGTTCAAGAATCGAAAGGGCTGGATCAATAGAAGTGCCATCTCCTCTCTCCAAAATGAGGTTCCACTTTTGATCTTCTTCCCAACGTTGCCCCATTGTGCCATTGGGAACAACGATCTCTTCCCCCATTTCATCGAAAATAACCGGCTTCCATTCTGAATGCTCAGAGGTATCTCCCAGGTCACTTGCCCGTAAGAAGCGGCCTGCTTTATATTTGTCCTCATGCTCATCCAATAGAATGAGGAAAGGCATATCAGTATATTGCTTCGCATAGTTCAGAAACATTGGCTCTTTACGATCTTGATAAAATTCTTTTAAAATCACATGGGTCATCGACTGAGCAATGGCGGCATCTGATCCAGGATTAGGTGCCATCCAATCATCAGCAAACTTGACGTTCTCTGCATAATCCGGTGCAACCGACACCACCTTTGTTCCTTTGTAGCGAACCTCGGTCATAAAGTGGGCATCTGGTGTTCTTGTGAGAGGCACATTCGAGCCCCACATAATCAAGTAACCGGCATTATACCAATCAGAGGATTCCGGTACATCGGTTTGCTCTCCCCAAATTTGCGGTGATGCTGGAGGCAGATCGGCATACCAGTCATAGAAACTCAGCATTTCTCCACCTAACAATGAAATAAAACGGGCACCGGACGCATAACTAATCATTGACATCGCGGGAATAGGGGTAAACCCTGCAATTCGGTCTGGTCCGTATTGACGGATCGTGTAAATAAGCTGAGCAGAAATTAAGCGACTAACCTCTTGCCAAGAGACGCGCACATGCCCGCCTTTTCCGCGTGCTTTTTTATAAGAATTGGCTTTTTCCGGATCTTCGACAATGCTTGCCCACGCATCAACAGGGTTTGGATATTCTTGTAATGCTTGCTTCCATAACCGCCATAAACGACCACGGACATAAGGATATTTGACGCGGAGCGGACTATATTCATACCAAGAAAATGAGGCCCCACGCGGACAACCCCTTGGCTCAAACTCCGGCATATCCGGTCCACAGGAGGGATAATCAATTTGCTGGTTTTCCCATGTAATAATCCCGTTTTTCACAAACACTTTCCAACTGCAAGACCCTGTACAGTTTACTCCATGTGTCGTGCGCACCACTTTATCATGGGACCAACGTTGTCGGTACATCTTCTCCCATTCCCGACTTTTCTCTTCTAAAATCGACCAATTGCCTGAATAACGTTCTGTCGGTTTAAAAAATTTTAGGCCAAATTTCTTTTTCACAGGACTCCCACACTCCTTCTTCACACCCACAAATATGTAGATCGTGATTCTTACTTCCATTATCTGAGAAGCGGGAAGGATTTCCTATTAGGGAAACACCTATACCTGGTGGGAAAAACCCTGAGTTGCTTGGGTGGAAAAAGCTTGTTGTTACAAGGGGAATATTTCTATACGAGAGTATTTTGTATTATGCGAGAGTATTTTTCTCTTATGCGGGAGTAAATCGCTGCTATCTGATGGAATATCATTTGCCATTTACTGTTATTCTTTTTCCAAATAGAACTTCGTAAAGCATATTTACTATCGTTGTGCCTTAACGTTCGGTACGTTGCCAATATAACATCTAATGCTAACAATTTAATCTTAAAATCAGTTACTGTAAATTGTATCGGCTTATTCATATTGATAGTTTTCGCTGCATCTAGTTGTGCTTTTTTATCATACGAATTCCCTGAACTCCCGAATTCTAAAAAGTCATCTGCAAGAAGCTCATGAAGTTCTTTATAATCATAGTTCATTAATCGCTTTTCAAGATTAAGAATATGTTCTAACAATAATAAATCCTCCATTAAACTCACTCCCCAACTAAAGTATTTTTAACCGATACCTATAATATATAATCAATATTGCTATAAAAGTAACGATCAGATTTTCTACCGTCGCACAACCTATTATTTTGACACATATTGAAGGTTCTCCTGGATTTTTAAAGATTGATAATAGCAATATTACTCCTCCCCCACAAAGGACTATATACCTAATCTTTAGCCTTTTAAATAAGCTTAAAAGTCTAAAAAATCCTGCATACCCTTAATGCAGGATTTTTTTACCAAATTATCAGTCTTTATTTAAAATAATTAAACTTTATTTCAAATCCACATTTTATTGCTGCTTAATCGCATCCACCGTTGAGCGATCACATGCTTTGACAAGTTTTACAAGTAATTCTTTCGCAGCTGCGTAATCATCGACATGGATGATCGAGGAAGATGTATGAATGTAACGTGAACAAATCCCAATCACCGCACTAGGAATTCCCTCGTTGGCGGTGTGCACACGCCCGGCATCTGTTCCCCCTTGTGAAACAAAATATTGATAAGCGATGTTATTAGATTCGGCTGTATCTAGGACGAATTCACGCATGCCTTTATGAGTGACCATTGAGCGGTCAAAGATCCGGAGAAGTGCGCCTTTTCCAAGCTGGCCAAATTCGTTTTTATCACCGGACGCATCATTGGCTGGGCTTGCGTCTAGCGCGAAGAAAAGGTCTGGTTGAATCATGTTTGCCGCAGTGGCTGCCCCGCGCAATCCGACTTCTTCTTGAACGGTTGCTCCCGAGTAGAGCCTATTTGGCAGGTCTTCTCCCTGTAATTCTTTCAATAGCTCGATGGATAACCCACAACCATAGCGATTATCCCACGCTTTTGCCATGATTTTCTTCGGATTCGCAAGCGGTGTAAACGGACAAACAGGGACAATCATTTGCCCAGGCTTGATGCCCATTTTCTCTGCATCTTTGCGGTCATCCGCCCCTACATCAATCAGCATATTTTTAACATCCATTGGTTTCTTGCGCTGCGCCTCTGTCAAAAGATGGGGCGGAATCGAACCAATCACACCATCGATCTTATTAGTTTCTGTCACAACTTGTACCCGTTGCGCGAGCATAACTTGGTTCCACCAGCCACCGATCGTTTGAAAGCGAATCATCCCATTATCGGTAATTTGTGTGACCATAAAGCCCACTTCATCCATGTGACCGGCGACCATAATCGTTGGGCCTTGTTCATCCCCACGTTTGAACCCAAAAATTCCCCCTAAGCGATCTTGAATAATCCCATCCGCATATTTTTCTAATTCTTCCCGCATATAATCGCGAACAGCATGCTCATTGCCTGCGATCCCTGGCAACTCTGTCAGCGTTTTAAACATTGTAAGGGTTTCTTGATTCATCAATTTTCCTCCCATTTCAAAAATGTATGTATAGTTCTATTTTAACCGATTTTTTCTCGTTGGCTATTCATTTGTTTATTCAGTATAAAATTATCTATTATCAATGATAATGGTTACATATAATTAATGCTGAATATCTTCATTTTTTATAATGGATTCAAAGGATGGTGCTACACTTGAATGCAGGGCGATTAATTCATGATCATAATTACGCTTTACTTCGCATGTTCTATCAAAAATCATCGTCGCCTCATCATCTGGTTTACAAGCTGGCCATTCAGGCAGGTTACTTGAAGCAGGTGTACCATTCTTTGCAAAACTAATCCATGCATCAAACATTTGCTGCTCCAATAAATCTGAAACACCAGGAATATTACATACTGGAACTTTATCCGTATTACGGAATACAAACGGAATTTCGCTGCAATGCCAAGCAGTTCTTCCACCATCATAAGGAAACTCTAAACTAAACATATACGAATACGTAGTAGCCTCCTGATGCTCTGCTTTCTTAGCGATAAAATCAATAGAAGGCGCACGGAATAAGGAGTCGAGAAATAGTAAGTCTGTTAAATTTTTCTCCGGATAAGCTTCTTTAAAGAGAGCTATTAGTTTTTCACTATGTTCTCCGTATCTTTTTGTAACTAATTCTTCCATTTGTTGACTGGATAGATTTTCTTTGTCGGCAATTCCTGGTCCAAATGCTGGGAATTCTGCAAAAACTGTGCCTACCATTACAGGTATCGTTTTGGCATGTTCCGTAAATCCAACAACTCGTGGATCTCCTACATAAAAATCATTCTGAATGGGAGTACAACCAACATAATGGCCCTCTTTCGCCATTTTTTCCGATACCTTATTATAGGCTTCTGCTAAAAGTGGATATGGAATAGTTTCTAGCTTTTCGACTTCTTCCTCACCATAGCCAAGTTCATTAAGTAAGGCTTTTACGATTTCTGTTCCATCTACTTTTCCTGTTGCCACAAATCCATCAATCAATCCACTCTGGATGATTCCTTTATGAAACAACCCATCTGCTTCTGGTGTTTGCATCAAAGTCCAAACTTTCATGCCGCCTCCAGACTGTCCAAATAATGTTACATTTTCTGGATCTCCACCAAAGTTCTCAATATTATCTTGAATCCACTTTAAAGCAGCAACCATATCAGCATTTCCTGCATTGCCTGAATTGTTATATTTTTCCCCGAATGGTGATAAATCTAAATAACCTAAAATATTTAAGCGATGATTTAAGCTTACTATGACGACATCACCAAATTTGCTCATATTTTCCCCATCATAAGCTACTTGTTCAATGGACGATCCAGCTGAAAAACCACCGCCATGCAGCCAAACGAGAACTGGCTTTTTAGCATTTTTGTCTATACTCTGTGTCCAAATGTTCAAATACTGACAATTTTCATCCATTGGCCAATAGCGATGAGGAACAAGTATTTCTCCTAAAGGTTGTTCTTGTTTCAACAAAGGACTTACATATCCGTAAGATGTTGCTTCTTTCACACCAACCCAAGGTTGCACTTCTGTGGGCATCTGGAACCGTTTAGCATCCGCATATTTGATGCCGTGGAAAGTATACGTCCTATCAATCTTATAACCTCTTAATTTTCCAGCTTTTGTTTCTACAATTGGTTCTGTTTTACTACAAACGAAAGTTCTTGACATATCTTGTCCCCCTTATTTTCTAAAATTCAAACAATCACTTTTTGGTAGATTTATGTTACCAATATCAATCTTAAACTAATAGAACAATAAATGAAAGCGGTATATTTATAGAGGTCAAATTGAGTATCTATATACTGAAATCCCCAGTTAGAGCATCATATTTATCTCACTTCCGATGATGTTTTGGAAGTTCTTAGTACATTTGAACCGATATTTAGGGTAAAGAACAAATAATAGAATTTGATCTCTTCATCCTATCTTTCCATTGTCTAAACAGCATAAATCAGGTATGATAGACATAAGATGATGGAGTAGGAAAAGGGGTTTCCCCCTATTCCACAGGTTCATGGGAGCCTTTCTTCGCTGCCGACGAAGAAGGCTCCTTTTTGTTGCGATAATTCATGATCGCGGTTACAAGGTTGATACCCGCCACTACCACATTCATAATGGCCACGAAAAGCAGAACATACCTCTCCATTCACCTCACCTCCTTTCATATGGAGGTTGTCTTTAAAGTATAGCAAAACAAGTTACACAGAACAAGTGTTCCTTGTAAATTTTTTACAAAAGCTAAGCCCTTAGCTCCCCTGAGGATCCACTTTAAATATTTTTGGTTTGGCATATTGATCAAGAGATTTATTTGAAGCTTTTAGGTAGAATTATACATAATTACTATAATATAGGGAGTGATCCAATGACGACGAAAACCTTAGTGATTAACCTAGAATTAGCGAACCATCTTTTAGATGAAATCAAACAGGTAGTGCCTGATTGGAAGGTTGTCGCTTGTAAAGACAGTGCTCGTATTCAGGATGAACTGGAACAAGCGGAAGTCATATTGCACTGGAAAAAGGAAGCGGCACCGACTTTGCTTGAAAAAAATGACCAGCTAAAATGGATTCAGACATGGAGCGCGGGTGTGAATAATTTGCCCCTTCAGACACTCAAACAAAAAGATGTCGTGCTGACGAGTGCAAATGGTGTCCATGCCTACCCAATCTCCGAGACGATCTTTGCGCTTATGCTCGGTTTAACAAGAAAGATTCACACTTATGTACGTCATCAGCAAGAAAAAAAGTGGCATAATGGCGGACTTGAATTAGAAATTCATGGGAAAACGATTGGGATTATCGGGGTTGGTGCCATCGGCCAAGAAACAGCTAAAATTGCTAAAGCCTTTGGGATGAAGGTTCTCGGTGTAAGACACTCGGGAAAACCTGAAGCACATATCGATCACATGTATAAGCCTGATCAATTGGCAGACGTCCTTGGGCAATCTGACTTTGTCGTGATCACACTGCCACTAACAAAAGAAACGACCCGTATGTTTGGTGAGAAACAATTTCACCAAATGAAAAACAATGCTTTCCTTATCAATATCGGCAGAGGACAAATTATCGATGAGGCGGCACTGATTCAGGCATTGAAGGATAAAGAGATTGCAGGTGCGGGACTTGATGTATTTGAAGTAGAGCCATTACCGGCAGACAGTCCACTCTGGGATTTGGATAATGTGATCATCACCCCTCATACCGCAGGGGCGACCGAACATTATACCGAGCGTGTTGTACGGGATATTTTTATTCCTAATCTAAGACATTACCTCACCCATCAAGCCCCTCATCTAAATGTTGTTGATTATGAAAAGGAGTATTAAATAAAACAACGATAAAGATAGCAAAGAGAGAGTGATTTCTTCCTCGTTAAATTCTCGAAGAATTTGCTTGATTCCTGTATACTGAAAAAATAGAGATGTGGAGGTGCAGGAAATGAATTGGAAGTCTTTTATAGCTGGAACTCTTACTGGGTTAATCGGTGGCTATTGTTTACGAAAAATAATGGAGGAGCAAGTCCCCTTATCAGGTGAAAAGGTACTTGCCGATATTAAGCATGCTTTTAAAAAAGAAGGAAGTATTGATGGTTCGTGGATGCAGATGAAGCCTGAAGATTATCAGAAACATGCGATTAAAACGAAGGTGTATCGTGGCGGCATTATGCGTACCCGCGACGGAGAACGCGAACAGTTTGAATTTATCGCAGATGCCTATACAGGAAGTGTTCTGGATGTGTACCCGATTTAAGGAGAGGGCAGAAAGCTCCCATTGATGGTGCTTTCTGCCTTTTTTATTTTTTTCTATGCAGATTCTTCAGTAATTTCCCTTGGTCTGGCCGCTCCCGCTCCAACGTAGCCGTGATTTCTCCATCCTTATTCCACTTCAAGGCACGATAGTAAGCGTCATGGTAAAAACTGAACCAGGCACCTGATTGAAGCGCTTCAGGGATCCATTTTTGTTTTTCACGGATCGAATCCATTGGATAATCATCATAAGCCAGGACCCATAAGGGATTTTGATGCGCATGGGTTGGCATAATATCGGCCATATGGAGCAGCTTTTCCCCCTCACTTTCGATCATAATAATAGAATGTCCAGCGCTATGACCTCCTGTATGAATCATGCGAATGTTATCCTCAATGGTAATTTCGTTTTGAAAGGTGATCACTTGTTCAGCGATTGCCTCCCAATTTTCCGGCCAGTATGTATTGCGCGAACGAATATTTGGATGGCGCATTTCATCCCATTCCACTTGCGAAGTATAGATTTTGGCGTTAGGAAATGTTGAAACACACCCGCCATTGGACGGTTTCGTTAATCCACAAGCATGATCAAAATGAAGATGGGTCATCAGCACGATGTCAATATCTGCCGCTGTGAGGCCGAGTTTTTCTAAATCCGCTTCAATCTGAGACTCTTCTGACACCCCATAATTTCGTTTCTGCTTATCCGTTAACTTCCCATTGCCAATGCCTGCTTCAATTAAGATGTTTTTCCCATTTACTTGCAAAAACATCGGGTCACAGCGTAACTCAATTTGATTTTTCTCGTTTACAGGATATTTCCGGGTCCATAGAGGTTTTGGCACAACCCCAAACATCGCGCCCCCATCCATATAGGTGTCTCCCCCATTCAGCCACCGCAACGTAATCTTCCCGATCTGCAATTTCTCCATTTGCGATTCCCCCTTTGATGTAAGTTCGCTCCTATTTTTATTATGATTGTAACAAAGAAAAAAACACATGAACATTTTTATGGTTTCATGTGTTTGCACGGTTTATTTCGTATACTGCACTTCACAGCGATAAATCGGATGGCCTTTTGCGGTAAATTTCTCTTCATATTCGGTCATGATATTGCCTTCATAATCACTATTATGTAAATCTAACCATACTCCATTTAACTTCATGCCATAATGGGAGAAGCTCACAAGCGAGTATTCAAACAACCCGCGGTTATCGGTTTTAAAATGAATTTCCCCTTCATCTACAAGGATATCTTCATAAATTTTTAAAAAGGACTCATGGGTTAAGCGCCTTTTTTCATGGCGGTTTTTCGGCCATGGATCAGAAAAATTAAGATAAACCCGGTCAACATCTCCTTGGGCAAAAAAGTCTCTTAAATCAGCACCATCTGTATGTAATAATTTTACATTCGGTACATCTGTTTCCAATACTTTATCTAGCGCCGTGACAATCACACTTTGTTGTAGTTCAATTCCGATATAATTAATCTTTGGATGAACGCGCGCCATTTCCGCAATAAATTGTCCTTTCCCTGTTCCCACTTCGATGTGGAGTGGATGGTCATTTCCGAAAAGTTCTCCCCATTTTCCCGCATAGTCTTGCGGATTTGGGATGACATATTGAGGGTATTGCGCTATTTTCTCCTTTGCCCATGGTTTATGTCTTACACGCATGTTTCAAAACACCTCTGATTCATTATTCCTTTTGTCTGAAAAAATGCTACATCCCTTGCTTTCCAAAATCAAGTAAGCATAAAGGCTTTTCATCTACGCAAACTACAAGCAACTCATTGGAAAGGAAGAGAAAAAAAGCATGTCGTTAAATCACCAAGATCAAGTCAATCTATTACAAGATATTATCAATAATCATTTAGAGGACTGTTGTGGCTCCGTCGCAGAATATGAGCAAGTAGAACGTTTGATCAAATCTTTACTTGCGAATCGTTCGGTGCCACAAGAGATGGAACCTCTTTTACACGATATATACAGCTATTCGCAAACAGGAAAAAATTCGAGTGATTTTGATCAACATATAAAGGCCCACCGGGACCAGCTTTCCCAGTGGGTACATGTTATCAATACTTTATCATAAAGGCTTTGTCAAAGGATAAGAACAAGCATAATCATTTCTCATATAATTGTCTAAGTCCTTTATCCAATAATTCACTTCAAACAAATGTCCTCTTGTTTGATGCCATTGAATGGATAATAAAGTATGAGCAATCGTATACCATTTCATCCGCCATTCAAGATTCGCAGTAAGTGGACTTCCATAATGACTTAACCAGTGAGACCATTTGTTTTTCGGAACATACCAATGTAGAAGCACCCCTAAATCAAAAGCGGGATCGGCGATCGTGGCGCCATCCCAATCAATTAGAAAGGTTTCCCCCTTGTCGGAAAGCAACCAATTATTATGGTTGACATCCCCATGGCAAACGGCCCAATCATTACTCTGTACAGTTGTCCATTCTTTTTCAAGAAAATGAAGAGCCTCTCTGATCGTGGAAATGGAAAATAACCCTTGATCCAATGTCAACTTAATATCATGAAGCATCGAATCGGGACCGTAAGGTTTTTTCTCCATCCGCGCCATCATACTTAAAAGCGGCTTTGATTCGTGGATTTTTCTTAAAAGTTTTGGCGCCTCTTCTCCCGCCATTTCTTCTGCAGAAAATTCCCTGCCGGCTAAACATTGCTGGGCCGATACGACATCACCGTTTTCCATCCTTCTTGTCCAAATCAACTTTGGGACGATCCCCTCCGCTGATAAAACAGCTAAAAATGGGGACGAATTTCGTTTGAGAAACAGTTTCTGATTATCTTTGATTGCAAAAAAAGCTTCACCGGTTGCTCCACCGGCAGGTATAATTTCCCAATCCTGCCCCAATAAATGTTCCACCTAATTTCACCTTCAATTATATCAACAAATAGTAGTATCATTAGAAGAAAAAAAGATCGCTATTGACTGAAATAGAATAGCCATCTGTATTTTATAATTTTATCGTTAATCGTCATTTTTCGTCAAGTGGCAATTGCTGAAAGTTTGATTTTCTTAAGAAAAGCGTAAGCGCCCACCAAAAGGACGAAATTTGTACTCTAACTCTTAAGAAAAGTGACTTATGATTTTAAAAAATCCTATGATTCCGATTCCCAATTAGGCCTGTGGAAAGCAGTTGTTTGTCCATAATCTAATAAGGCTTTCGCCGCCCGGATTTGCATCATTTTAATTGGAGAGGGCGTTTTTCTTGCTTTTTCGAACCATTCTCCATATGTTCGTTGGTCTAAAATCGTTAAGTCAACTGCAGCATCGGGATAATCGATAAAGCCATTCCGGGAGACAATCGCTTTCCGTATCGGTAACTCCACTTCATACAACTGAAAAAGCTGCTTGACGATTTTTTTCATTCGATTCACGGACATCACAGGGTTTAAGACCTTCTTTTCTTTTTCCTTTACTTTCATTGTCCAAAAATGTTGATTCTCACCGATATAAGTAGCCTGATCCGCTTCCTCCATAAAGGATAAACACCATATTTCTGTAGGAGTGAGCAATAAAATTTCCACTTCGACTGGCGCTTTTTTTAATAAAAAAATCGGTTCATAAAACAGAAAATAATTATCCGGAAAGCGTTGAAGAAAATGTTTTAATCGCTCGTCTATATAAAAACGCCGATCGACAAAGGATTTTTCCATCACGGTAGAACTCGCCCATTTTAACTGAAAAAGCAATAAATGATCAAGAAAACGTTGCTTTAATTCCGTTTCTGTTTGCGCATGAAGAGGCGTTGCAAAGTCAAAATTTTCCTCTTGATCTTGTTGAGTCCTATTTTCATCAAAAGATTCAATAGGGATTTCAATGGCATTTGCCTTTCTTTTAAACAGCTTTTTTAACTTTGGAAATCTTTTTTCCTTTTCAGGGACAATGTCTGTTTCTACCGGTATATGATTGGGGAAAGAAGTCTCTCCAGTTTCCCATGCTTGTTTGATTTTTACCCATTGTTGTTTTTTTAGACGAATGAATTGCGAGGGATAACGAGATAAGTCCGTTTCATAACGTGAAACATAGTCTTGCAGTTTTAGTAATTGCGCCATTTATATGTAACCTTCCTTACTTTGTACATCTATTATAGCCTATTATGAATGAGAGAGGGAGAATGTCTTTACTTTTTCATATTTCGGCGTTTTATCAGGGTGCGTTTGATATAAAACCACTTCATCCGCTAAAAATGAGAGGGATGGATAATATGAAATCAGTTGTTCCTTCTTCAATCCTTGCTCGCCAGTCCACTTCCGCGCCAAGGTGATATGGGGATGAAAAGGACGTTCTTCTAAGGAAAAACCGGCGTTTTGGCAGGATGTGTGAACCATTTTTTGCAAGCCTACCAACGCATTGGATTCACTTAATCCTGCCCAAAAAATCCGCTGACCAAATGTATCAAGATGGGGAATTTCTAGGTGAAAGGCTTTGAATTCGAAAAGATTCCTCTCGATATTTTCTATTGCACTTTCTAGTTTGCCTTTTTCCGCTGCCCCGAGAAAAGCTAAGGTAATATGATAATCAGCTGGGTGCACCCACTTTTTAAAAGGAAAGGTGTTCTGTAGATTTTTACTTAGTACCGCTAACTCTTCTTTAATCGGATCAGGTAATGCCAATGCAAAAAAATAATGTTCTGCCATATCGGTCATCCTCCTTAGAAAAACCCGATGTTTAAGGTCCTCTTCTTAAACATCGGATTTCTTTTACATTTTTTGAGTTTTTACAGCTTCGATTTTTTCTTGAAATAAAGTCTGCAGTTTTTTTGTAAGAGGTCCTGGTTTCCCATCACCGATTGATTGTCCGTCAAGCTGGACAACCGGCATCACTTCAGAGGTTGTGCTGGAAATAAAGATTTCATCTGCCGTTCTTAAGTCTTCTAATTGAAACGCCTCTTCTGTAACAGGAATTTGATTAGCCTGACAAAGTTGCAAAATAACTTGTCGCGTAATCCCATTTAAAATGAGGTTGGTTGCTGGATGGGTCATGACTTTGCCATCCTTTACTACATAGGCATTGGAAGAGGAACCTTCTGTTACCGTGCCATCCCGATGAAGAATCGCTTCATAGCAGCCTTGCTCCATTGCTTCCTGTTTCGCTAAAACATTCGGTAAAAGATTCAAGCTTTTGATATCACAACGCAACCAACGAATATCATCTGCAACCATGGCTTTTACACCATTTTCAAGCTTTTCTTTTGGTCTTTCAACTTCCTTCGTATAGGCGGTTAAAACAGGCTTTATGTCATTTCCTGGGAAGATGTGATTTCTAGATGTTGTCCCTCTTGTCACTTGCATGTAAATCGACCCATCATGAAGATGATTTTCCTTGATCAATAAATCGATGAAATCAAGCATTTGCTGCTTATCGTAGGGCATTTTCATTTTAATTTTTTCCGCGCTTTGCAAAAAACGATCCAAATGCTCTTCCGCCGTAAAAGCATCCCCATCATACACTCGGATGACCTCATATACGCCATCACCGAATTGATAACCACGATCCTCTATATCAATAACAGCCTCTGTACGCTCGATTAATTGATCATTTACCAATACTTTTCCCATTATGAACATCCCCTATTTATAGAAATTTAAATGTGCTCATTTTTTTCTCTTGCTAGCTCGTAAATGGCTTGGGCATAGATCGCTGTTGCTTGCCACAAATCCTCTAGTTCCATATATTCATCCTTTTGATGAGCGACGTCGGGACGCCCAGGAAATAAAGCGCCAAAGGCTACACCGGAATCAAGGGATCTTGCGTAGGTTCCGCCCCCAATCGCCAATAGTTCTGCGTGCTGACCGGTTTGTTCTTCATAGACAGCCTGCAATGTCTGGATAAGAGGAGAATCCTTTGGCACATGATGAGGTTCAGAATTGGAATACTGCCCAAGCCGAAAACCAGATTCTTTACACACCTTTTCGATCGTTTCCTTCCCCTCTTCTTGGTTGAAGGTCACGGGATAGCGCATCGTAATCCCGAACTGGCCACCTTCATGTTCATTATAAGACATTTTCCCGACATTAATCGTTAATTCCCCTGATATATCATCTTGGTAAGCTACTCCAAGTGCACGCCCCCGTGAATCTCCAAAAAAGAAATTCACAGCCGCTTTCATATATTCAGCCCCTCTTGTGTCCAGTTCAAGTGTCGATAAAAAGTTGGCTAATAATAAACCAGCGTTTTTACCTTTATCTGGTTCTGAACCATGGGCACTGATGCCATGAAGTTCCATAATCGAATAGCCGCTTTCAACATAATATTTTCCCTGTAGATCCTGTGTATCCAGAAAATCTTCGAACATTTGAATAAACTCTGTATGGCCATCTTTGATGTCAAGAACGGCTTTGGCGTGATCAGGAACCATATTATAGCGCAACCCAGACACGAAGGATAATAAGGTAATCGGCGCATGGGAATCTCCCGTCTCTTTTACATCTTGGACAAGGTCAAAGTCAGCAATTCCCTTTTCCGCGATAATAATCGGGAAATCAGCGTCAGGTGCAAACCCCATTTCTGGCATTTCTTCTACCGCGAAATAGTGATCCACACAACGCCAATCACTTTCTTCATCTGTTCCAATAATCAGTCGTACTCTTTTCTCGAGCGACAAGCCTAATTCCTTCACAATTTTCATGCCGTAATAAGCGGCCATTGTTGGCCCTTTATCATCAATTGCGCCTCTTGCATAGATTCTTCCATCCTTCACAACTCCAGAAAAAGGATCATCCGACCATCCATCCCCTGCTGGAACAACGTCGACATGCCCTAAAACACCAATTAAGCCCTTTCCCTCCCCTGTCTCTAAATGCCCGGCTACATCGCCTGTATTTTTCGTTGAAAATCCATCACGTTGACCAAGCTCAAGCATATAGTCCAATGCTCTTTTCACCTCTTCACCAAAGGGAGCTTCATCTGTTGCCTTTGCTTCATCCAGCACACTCGGGATTTGCAGAAGTCCTTGTAAATCCGCAAGAATGGTGTCTTTTCTTTTTTCCACTTCTGCCTTCCAGTCTATTTTCGCCATTCAATCATGACTCCTTTTTCAAAAATTCTCTTCTCCTATTATATACCTTTTTTTCCATTTCATAAATTTGGAATTTGCGTGAGCAGAAAAAGTCGCACAATCACGAGCAAACCGACAATGACGATAAATGGGATCAGCAATGCCTCTGTGACAATTTTCTTCGCTTGGAAATAGCCCCATTCCTTAGGATATTTTCTTGCAAAGGGATGTTCTTCGACTATTCTTCGCCACGTGTTTCCCACCCATGTGCTTAAAAATAGCGCGCCTGATATCATCACAGCGATTTTCAACCATACTGGTGGTAAGAGAATAATCGCAGCGGAAGTGACACTAATGATTTGCAAGTATTGGAAAATATATTGCGAGTTTCGGGTAACGGCTTTGATAAATAATTCTAAATAACCGGTTTTCTCATTGCGATTTTTAAACAAGCGATTTGATTGTGCGTATAAACGCGGCTTCGTTCGATTAGTCGAAATTCTTGGTTGCTTTTCGATATCCAATGAAAGTTGAAAGATCATTTCCGTATATTTATTTTTCTCCAGTTCATCAATCGCTAAGTCTTGTTCGAAGTTGTATACGGACGTAAAACGACGACGGACGAACAAAATCGATAGAGCGGTATTGATGACGATCAGTAGTAGAAGCCATCCAGCTTCCTCTTGTATAAACAGCCGAAATCCAAGTTCCCAAATGATCAAGGCCCCTATGACAAGTGGAATTCCCCTTAACAAACTTCTCCACCCACGCACCTGCACATTCCATTTCCCTTTTATTGACATAATCAACCATTTTAAAGATACCCAAAGTCCTGCAAAAAGCAGAAAATTCCCTGTATGTAAATGAAAATGCTGATACCAGAATGGGGCAATCGCGATCCCTAGACCCGAAACAGATAAACATTGAAAACAATAAGAATAGAGAATCCCCCACTGTTTTAACTGCAGAAACAATTTTTTGTTTTTCCTGAGGAAGATGCGATCTGCTTCCCTTACATAAGTGTGAAAATGATCTCCCCATAATAGGAAAAAGAATAATGCGAGTAGTTGGATAGGCATGCCTTCCATCCAATTAGGTATTTCCAGCCACCAGGAACGATAGATAAAAAAGGAAATCACGGTTGCAGGCAGGACGAAATAAACAAACACGGTCCAATCCACAATTGATTTGATCGTACGAAACCGATGCTCCCATTCTTGCTTCAATCTCAGCCAAAATAGCTTGCTACTCTTCATCTTCTTCATCCTCTAAATCTAAACATGAATAGAGACTACCATCTGGCGCGCCACATTGCTCTAGCACTTCATCTAAGCGACCTCTCGCTTTCATTCTTCCTTTTTCAATAATGATAAAAGAATCACACATTCTCTGAGCTGTATCCAAAATATGGGTGCACATTAAAATGCCTTTTCCTTTGCTCCGTTCTTCTTCTAAGAGATCTAAAAGGAGTTTCGTGGAACTAGGATCCAGTCCCATAAACGGCTCATCGATGATCAGCAAATCTGGTTTTGTAAATAGAGCAAGCGCAAGCATCCCTTTCTGTTGCATGCCCTTAGAAAAGTTTCCTGGAAATTCATGAAGATGGGCAGATAAGCGAAATTGTCGCAAGATGTCTTTTGCATAGCGGAGGGCCTCTTCTTCTAGCTCTTCCACAGCGGCCACAAACTCAAAATGCTCCCAAAGCGTGAGTTCTTGATAATATAAGGGACGCTCTGGAATATAGGACAGCTTACTGCCTTCCGCTCTTAAAATCTCTCCTTCTATAAAGGGTAATTCATCCAAAATCGCTTTAATCGTTGTACTTTTTCCAGCACCATTGGCTCCGATCATGCCGATTAATTCGCCTTGTCCAATGGAAAAATCGATATTGGCAATTGTTCCCTTATTCATTTGATAACCTGCTTGTTGGATGTTCACCTCTAACAAAGCCACGTGCTCACTCCCTATTAATATCATAATGCTTCTCTACATATACGGATAAGTGTGTGAAAAGTTCCGCAATATTGCCAAATCGAGTGCTTATCCCTTTTCATTTTTTCATAAATGCGTTAAAATAGAACTGTCCGAAAATAGAATATACTTAGAAGGAGTTGTCTGCGGGAAATTACCATCTCTTTAACGAGGCAAGATGTCAACGTACTGCCATGGGATTAAAGATGAGGGAGTGGTTTTATTGAAACCGTCAACGAATAGAATGCTTACCAGAGTCAAATCCATTTACTTATATATTCTAGAAAACGGAACCGTTACAACACGGGAGATTGTGGATGAATTTGGAAGCACACCTCGCACCATTCAAAGGGATTTGAATGTGTTAGAATACAATGACCTAATCAGTAGCCCTAGACGCGGAAAATGGACAACAACTAAGAAAAAGGTTAAGGTAACCTAACTCATAACGATAAGTGTTTTGTTCAAAAAAGAGGATTGGACTTTTATATCTTCTATATGGACAAATAAAGACTGCCCATTATAAATGGAGGGCAGTCATTTTATTGCGCTATTCTTTAATTGTAATACTTCTTCTTCTGTTAATTCCCGATATTCTCCAAGTGCTAATTCTTCATCCAACTGCAAAGGCCCCATCGAAATTCGTTTCAAATAGCTTACTTGTTTTTCCACCGCTTCAAACATTCTTTTTACTTGATGGAACTTTCCCTCTGTGATCGTTAATTCAATGTCTGATCGTTCGCCTGCTTTTAAAATCTCTAAAAATCCAGGTTTTGTTTGGTAGCCATCATCTAAGGTTACACCCTTTTGAAATGCCCGCTTATCTTCCTCAGTAACATGTCCTTTAATGACAGCAAAATACGTTTTGGGTACATCTTTTTTAGGAGAAAGCAGTTGATGAGCTAGTTTCCCATCATTGGTTAATAATAGCAATCCCTCCGTATCCTTATCCAATCGGCCTACTGGGAATGGAGAAAATACGGCATCATCTGGATGCAATAAGTCGATCACGGTTTTTTCATGTAAATCCTCGGTTGCCGAAATCACATTCCCGGGTTTATTCATCATGAAATAAATGAATTCGCGATAATGAACTTCTTCGCCATGAACATAGATGGATTGTTGATCTGGGTTCACTTGCGTTTTCGGATCTTTCACCACTTCACCTTCAACCGTGACACTGCCATTTTTCAAGAGCTTTTTTACCTCTTTCCGACTACCGTAACCCGTATTCGCTAAAAGCTTATCGAGTCTCATCGTAACCCCTCCTTTTTTACAATTCAAATCAGTGTCTTGCGGAAAGATTATTCCTCCCCTTTAGGCCCATGCCCATACCGTTTGTAAACTTCTACATAGGCTAATGGTGGAAGAGACAATGAAATGGAGTGACGTATAAAATGAGTTTTCGCCAACAAATGCCCAATCCGTTTTCGAGTCAAATGCAGTTTCCCGGCCAAATGACACCGCAATTTCAGCAGGAGACACCACAGCCCTTTCAGGGGGAGATGGCGCCACAACAATTTTTCCCCGGTTGGCCTGATCAATCAAGACTCGAACGCAGGGTTGAACGCTTGGAAAACCAAGTACAGAGACTAGAGCGCCAATTCAATCGCCTCGATCGAAGAGTGTCCAGATTAGAAGGCCATGGGGGATTCCCGCGACCGGGATATGAGGAAACAGGCTACTACTAAAATGACTTAACAAACAAGGGCAGATTCTAGAATAGAGGTTTTCCTCTTGTTCTTTCGCCATAGTCTTACCTTCCTTGAAAAATTTCAGCCCGAGGTAATCGGGCTTTTTACATATCTGCGATAGGGTTTTAATTCATTCCCAACTTTCTTTTAAATCTTGTCAATCGATCTCCAAATAACCGATCAGCTAATCCAGATTTCAAGCTTAAGAAGCCGTAGATCACCGCCCCGATAGTAGCACAAATCAAGATTAGTAGAAGTCCCTGCGCCCTAGATTCCGGGTTCATAATCGAATGCAAGCCATAGTACACGAAATAAACAGGGATAAGCATGATGACATTAAAAATGACAATCAAAAGTACCCTTCTATACACAAGTCTTAAGGGATACCCGGAAAATATTTTAATGACAATCGCGTTAATGATTATGGAGACAAGATAACCTAGAGCTGTTGCATAGACTGCTCCATCTGTGCCAAAGGCTTTAATTAGTGGGATATTCAGGCTTAATTTAACGAGAATCCCTGTCAAAAGACTTAAAACCGTAAAACGTTGTTCGTCAATGCCTTGTAAGATCGCCGCGGTCACAGAATATAAAGCAAATAATATGGCGACAGGCGCATAGGTTTTCAGTACCTCTGTTCCGAGCTCCGAATACCCATAAAACACGGTGTAAAAAGGTTCTGCTAATATCGTAAGTCCTAATGCTGCTGGTAATGTAATAAATAATAAAACTTGAAGCGTCTGATCCAGTTGCCGGAAGAGAATTTTTCGATTTCCGTTTACAAAGGATTCCGTAATTAATGGAACCAACGTCATCGCAAAGGCTGTAGCTAAAGATACCGGGATAATCACCAATTTATGATTTAACATTAAAGTTCCATACGCATCCAAGGCTTCAGCGGCTTGGCTTCCGGCGGCCATCGCTCGATTAAATGTAAACTGATCAATTGCTGAATATAAGGGATTGGCGATTCCGACCATAACAAAAGGAAACGCATAGACGATAATTTCCTTATACATATTGGTCAGCGAAACATCAAGTTTCCCTTTACTTTGCAGACGTTGCTCGTCCAATTTTGGTTTGCGTTTTTTCCAGTACCAAAGCAAGACAATAAGACTGGCAATCCCCCCAATAAAGGCGGCGAATGTCGCTACCCCAATAGCAGTCACAACACTCCCCTTCAAAATATAGATGACCGTATAACTTCCAGCCAACAAGAAAATAATTCTTGCCAATTGTTCGATCACAGTGGAGACTGCGGATGGCCCCATTGATTGATTGCCTTGGAAAAAGCCACGGATTAAACTCATGGCTGGGATGATAATTAAAGCAAAACTGACCGCTTTAATAACAGAGGCAACATCGGCAGTGGTATACTTCGTGTCTGCTCCTGTTAAGATTATTTCCGCGATTGGTGTCGCTAACCCATACATCACAAAGAAAGCGACAACTCCAGTTAGCGTCATCACAATCAAACCTGAACGAAATAGTCGATGACCAACCTCGTATTCGCCTAATGCATTATATTTCGCAATATACTTGGATACAGCCATCGGAACTCCCGCTGTAGCAATACTGATAAAGATCATATAAGGGGTATAACCATAATTATAGATGGCATAAGCACTTTCCCCACCGATAATCGCTTTAAAAGGAATGACATAAAAGAGACCTAAAATTTTAGATAAAATCGTACCTAACGTTAATATAAATGTTCCACGAATTAGTTTAGAAGACATACATTCCCGAACTCTCCATTTTTATTTTCAGCGGATGTTCAAAAAGTCCGGTAAAAATGACACTGCGAATTTCTTCGTTGGCTTGCTTCTCCGCTGCTCATGTATCTAAATGCATACATTCCGCTGCTCGAAGGCTTCGCCGCCTCGAACTTCTTGGTCCTTTTTATCCTCCTTTTTGAACTCGCATTTTCAGCAAATAAATTTTATCACACTATTCACTAGTTTACAGCTATCGACCGAATTTGACAATGAGTTCACGCTTGAGTTTATGAATTGTTCATAGTATTTTAATGAAAGTACTGAACATGGATGTGAACAAAAAATGTACGATGTCATCGTGATTGGCGGGGGTCCTTCAGGATTAATGGCTTCCATCGCCGCCGCAGAATATCAGGCAAAAGTTTTATTAATTGATAAAGGCCATAAGCTTGGCAAGAAATTAGCGATTTCAGGGGGAGGACGCTGTAATGTAACAAATCGCTTGCCGTTGGATGAAATTATTCGTCATATTCCCGGCAATGGCCGCTTCTTATATAGCGCCTTTTCCATTTTTAATAATGAAGATATTATTGCTTTTTTTGAAAACCTCGGGATTGCGTTAAAGGAAGAAGATCATGGACGCATGTTTCCGGTTTCCAATCGGGCACAATCCGTGGTTGATGCGCTTTTAACGCGGATGAGTGAGTTAGAAGTGGAAGTGAGGCTAGATACCTCTGTTCAGGAAGTGCTTTATGAAGAGGGGAACACCACAGGTGTTCTTTTGAACTCTGGGGAAAAACTTTCGGCTTCCGCTGTCGTGATCGCTACTGGAGGCGCATCTGTTCCCCAAACCGGTTCAACTGGGGATGGATATCCCTGGGCAAAAGCTGCTGGACATACGATTACAGAGCTATTCCCAACCGAAGTGCCGATTACCTCGAATGAAGGATTTATCAAAGACAAACAATTACAAGGTTTGTCTTTGCGCGATGTGGCGCTCAGTGTGTTGAAGCCAAATGGGAAACCTGTGATTACCCATAGAATGGACATGATTTTTACCCATTTTGGTATTTCGGGTCCTGCTGCCTTGCGCTGTAGTCAATTTGTTGTCAAAGCTTTGAAAAAATCCAGTCAGGATGAAGTGGTGATGGCAATTGACGCTCTGCCTGATCAGAAGGAGGCAGCACTTTTTCAAAAAATCCAAAAGATAAAGGAAGACGAATCAAGAAAGAGTATAAAAAATGCACTCAAAGGATTATTACCTGAACGTTACTTATTATTTTTATTAACTAACTGTGAAATTGATGCTTCAGAGGTTTGCGCCACCATTCCGACCGAAAAATTACGGGCCTTCGCAAAAGCCTGTAAACATTTCACGTTCAAGGTAAATGGAACACTGCCATTAGAAAAAGCTTTTGTCACCGGTGGCGGTGTTTCTGTAAAAGAAATCGAACCGAAAACAATGGCCTCCAAATGGATGCCTGGGCTCCATTTTTGTGGGGAGATTTTGGATATCTATGGTTATACAGGAGGATATAATATTACAGCTGCCCTGGTCACGGGGAGACTCGCTGGGATGAATGCCGCTCTATATGGAAAAAAAGAGTGAGTAGTAGAGTCTTCCCATTTCCGGGGGCGGCGGGGGCCTACACCGTTACGCTTTTTCCGAGTTCTTCGTTTTTCGGGGACGACGGTGGCTTGCACCGTTACGCTTTTTCCGAGTTCTTCGTTTTTCGGGGACGGCGGAGGCTTGCGCCGTTACGATTTTTGGGAGTTCTTCGTTTTTCGGGGACGGCGGTGGCTTGCGCCGTTACGCTTTTCGGGAGTTCTCTCTATTTTCGACACGGCCATGCTGAGCTCCCCTACTTTTTTAAAGTTCTTCTCTCTCCACATACAAAAAGGCAGCACCATCAACTACGATAGCACCTGCCTTCTATTTTTTATAAATAATTAATGCACTGAAACAAAAAACTTGCTCTCCAGAAGCATCGCCAATCAGGGCGACATTATACTTAATATCGATGACATCTCTTGGAGAAATTTGTTCCAGGAATTCATTCATCTCTTCTTCTAAATCCTCTTCATGATCACAATCAAATAGCTTAACTTGTACCACTTCAATCCACCCCTTTTTAGCATGATCGCCAATATCGGTGAATTTTATACTATTCAGAAAATATTTTTTGGTTACAAACAGTTGGAGGTCTGAGACATTTCTTTCACAAAAGCAGAAAATCCCCGGGACTCATTTTAGAATCCTAGGGAATTCCTCTGCAAATCACCTATTTATTTTCCCTTCGGTGTTGTTTCCCCTTGCCACTTAAGCATGCCGCCGACCATGTTCGTAACTTTGTAGCCTTGCGCATTCAGATATTCGCATGTTCTGCCACTGCGGCCACTTGAACGGCAAATCAAAATATATTCTTTGTCTGGATCTAGCTCGTCGAGATGCTCGGGAATTTTCCCCATGGGAATATGAACGGCTCCAGCAATCATTCCTTCTGCCACTTCTTCCTCTTCGCGAACATCGATTAAGTTATATTTCTTCCCTGCTTCTAGCTCTTTCTGTAGCTCTTCTGGGGTGATGGTTTTGATTTCGCTCATCGAATCTTCCTTTCGAAATGAAATGTCTCTATATTATTATCTTTCCTTGTGCATGGTTAGTCAAATGAACGAGCCCCATGTATAAGGAACTTAGCCCAAAGATCGAATCTTAAACCAGATTGTGTGATTTCCCCTTTGAATTGCGGAAATTCTTCATTCTATTGCGCTACTTCCCCTACGGATTGCGGGACTTCGGTACCTGATTCGCGACTTCTTGATATACCATCCCAAAAAGGGCCCAACACATGGATGAGGCCCTCCTGCTTAATTCGCGACAATATTGACCAGCTTGCCTGGAATGGCGATGACTTTGCGAATTGTTTTATCTGCAAGTTGTTGTTTGACTTTTTCATCATCTAATGAAATTTGTTCGAGTTCTTCACGAGAGGCGTCGCGAGAAACTTTGAGTTTAGCGCGGACCTTTCCGTTGATTTGCACGACGACTTCGACTTCATTATCGACTAGTTTGCTTTCGTCATATTCCGGCCATTTTTCATAGGTGATTGTATCTGTATGGCCTAATTTCTCCCAGATTTCTTCGGCGATATGTGGGCAAATGGGCGCCAGCATTTTGATAAAGCCTTCTACATATGGTTTTGGTAAAACATCTACTTTATAGCCTTCGTTGATGAAGACCATTAATTGAGAAATTCCGGTATTAAAATGTAACTGCTCATAATCGCTTGTGACTTTTTTAACAGTTTGATGGTAGACTTTTTCAAGGTCGCCACCGGTTGTATCTTGGATCTTACCAGAAAGTGTGCCATCATCTTGGATGAATAACCGCCAGACACGATCTAGGAAGCGGCGTGAACCATCAAGACCTGTCGTCGACCAGGAAATCGAGGCATCCAATGGTCCCATAAACATCTCATATAAGCGTAATGTGTCTGCCCCATGGCTTTCAATCACTTCATCAGGATTGACGACATTACCTTTAGATTTACTCATTTTCTCATGATTTTCTCCAAGAATCATACCTTGGTTAAATAATTTTTGGAACGGTTCTTTTGTCGGCACAACGCCTAGGTCATATAAAAATTTATGCCAGAAACGGGCGTACAATAAATGAAGGACGGCATGTTCCGCGCCACCGATATAAATATCAACGGGAAGCCATTTTTTCAATAGTTCTGGGTCAGCTAGGAATTCATCGTTGTTAGGATCAATATAACGAAGATAATACCAGCAGCTGCCTGCCCATTGTGGCATTGTGTTTGTTTCTCTTCGACCCTTTTTACCTGTTTCAGGATCGACGACATGAAGCCAGTCAGAAATATTGGCTAACGGAGATTCGCCTGTTCCCGATGGTTTAATTTCATCAGTCTTCGGCAAAATCAGCGGTAATTCTTCCTCGGGAACCCCTGTCATCGTACCATCTTCCCAATGAATAATCGGAATTGGTTCTCCCCAGTAACGTTGACGGCTAAAGAGCCAATCACGTAAACGGTAGGTGATCTTCTTGGTTCCAATGCCTTTTTCTTCAAGCCAAGCGATCATTTTGGAAATGGCTTCATCTTTTCCAAGTCCATCAAGGAAATCGGAATTCACATGAGGTCCATCCCCTGTATAGGCTTCTTTGGCAATGTCTCCACCTGACACGACTTCGATAATCTCCAAACCAAATGTCTTCGCAAATTCATAGTCACGTTCATCATGGGCTGGCACAGCCATAATCGCACCTGTTCCGTAAGACATTAAGACGTAATCGGCAATCCAGATTGGGATCTGCTTACCATTCACAGGGTTAATCGCATACGCCCCAGTAAACACACCGGTTTTTTCCTTCGCCAAATCCGTTCTTTCTAAATCACTTTTGGCTTTGATTTTTTGGATATAAGCTTCTACTTGTTCCTTTTGCGCCGCAGTTGTAATTTTTTCGACAAATGGATGTTCAGGCGCTAACACGGCATAGGTTGCGCCAAACAGTGTGTCTGGACGCGTCGTGAACACGGTAAACGTTTCATCGAAGTCAGCGATCGAAAAGGTCACTTCCGCTCCTTCTGAACGTCCGATCCAGTTACGCTGCATATCTTTAATGCTTTCTGGCCAATCTAGCTCTTCTAGATCCTCAAGTAAGCGATCGGCATATTCGGTAATTTTCAAAATCCATTGCTTCATAGGACGGCGTTCAACCGGATGTCCGCCACGTTCACTCTTGCCATCAATCACTTCTTCATTCGCTAAAACTGTCCCAAGCGCTGGGCACCAGTTCACAGGAATTTCATCGACATAGGCAAGGCCTTTTTCAAACAGCTTGAGGAAAATCCATTGTGTCCATTTATAATAATGCGGATCGGTTGTATTAATTTCCCTGTCCCAATCATAGGAAAAACCAAGTTCTTGGATTTGTCGTTTGAAGGTTTCAATGTTCTTTTTCGTGAATTCTGCTGGATCATTTCCTGTATCAAGGGCATATTGTTCCGCTGGAAGTCCAAAGGCATCCCAGCCCATTGGATGCAAAACATTATAGCCTTGCATTCTCTTCATTCTTGATAAAATATCGGTTGCTGTGTATCCTTCCGGGTGGCCAACATGAAGGCCGGCACCGGATGGATAAGGGAACATATCCAATGCATAAAACTTCTCACCTTCACCGTTTGCATCGGTTTTAAACGTTTGATTGCTTTCCCAATATGTTTGCCACTTTTTTTCTAATTCTTGATGGTTAAAACTCATCTTTCTTCCTCCGTTCATTTTGTAAAACGCGATCAAAGATAAATAGAAAAAGCCTCCCATCCCAAAGAAACCTCTTGGGACGAGAGACTACTTACTCCCGCGGTACCACCCACATTAATGCTTGTTGCATTCACTCATATATCCTTAACGCGGAAAACGGCATAAACTACTTCTTTCGCTTATACAACTAAAAGGCGAGTTCATGATTCATCCTGATTGACTTCCACCAACCGTCAACTCTCTGCACAGTTTGATATCATTACTATTCCTTTATTCACGTTTCAACTATTTTACATCAGATATTTCCAATTGTAATCAAAAATATACATAATAGCAAGAGGGTTTGTATAAAATTACACGTTGTTTACATTCGTCAGGCCGCCATAGAAGAGTTCTTTTTTATAGGTCGATCATAGAAATAAGATAATACAAACGAAACAAGCAATAAGAATATCAATATGATAAATAACACGGACATGCCCCATAAATCGACGAGCATTCCTCCAAGAACAGGGCCAACCATACGGCCCGCTGTTGCCGTGCTATTGACAATCCCTTGGTAAAAGCCTTCTCTTCCTTTTGGGGCTAATTGATTGGCAACGGTTGGGACAACCGGCCATACTAACATTTCTCCTACACTAAGGATGGTCATCGCCGCTAAAAATCCTCTAAAGCCATCGGCAAAACCGGCAACCCCATAGGAAACCATAAAAATGGAAAATCCGACGAGCATTTGTCCCTTTAAGTTTTGGCTACCAAATTTTCGTAATACTTTTTGTAAAACAGGCTGTCCTAATACAATAATGGCTCCATTCACAGTCCAGAGCAGACTGTATTGATTAAGGGACATATTTAATTCCTGTGTATAGGAAGAAATCGTCGCTTGCCATTGTACATAGCAAATCCAGCCTAAAAAGTAAGCTACACAGATAATCGCCAACGCATAAAATTTACTTTTATCGCGAATGGTCCTTCTTTCTTGTAGTACATTGGATTGACCAAGCTGTCCCTCCGCCATATTTTTATAGCTAAATAAGGCGATCAATAAGAAGACGACATACATAGATAGATTGGCAAGGAAGATGTAGTCGAATGAGAAATTGGCGACCACCCCTCCTAAAGCAGAACCAATCGCGACTCCAGCATTTTGTGCGACATAAACAGCATTAAAGGCTCGTCTGCCGCCCTCTTTCCAAACCGAACCAGCCATCGCAAACATGGAAGGAAAGATGATCCCTCCCCCCAGTCCTAAAATGGTGAGGAAAATCACATAATGGGGCCATCCATGCCAAAACGTCATGCCCACTAAGGATAAAATCGAGATCAAGATCCCTAATAGAATCGACTTATAACCGCCGATTTTATCAAAAAAAATCCCTCCTACTAGATTTCCAATCACACTAGCAGCAGAGTTTAACATCAATACTAAACCGGCAATAAATAAAGATTTCCCTAAATAATCATGAATATAGATCGCATTCAGTGGCCATAAAAACGAATTCCCTGTCACACTGACTAGCATCCCGATAACTAATAACCACACTGCCCTTGGCATTTCTTTGCATCTCCTCTCCTATTCTGTGCGTTAACCTCTTCTTTGAAGACAGTGAGGACAAAGCTTTAAAAACTTTATATAAAAGGAAATACCCATTTCCATTGCGACTTAAATCCCTCAGGAGAAGTTTCTCCGCCTTGTGCCTTAGCCATTCTAGTCTATTTGAATAGGAGAAGCAAGATGGATGGAAATATCCAGAACAATCTTGATTTTGCGATAAGAGTCAGACAGATATTTAAGTAGGGGCCATTCCGGCTAAACCGATTAGCCACAATAAAAAAGACCTTGTGGATACAAAGTCGATTTTGGCTTGGAATAGGCTATATTTTATCTACGCGGAACTGTATCAAACAGAGAACTGATTGATTCCCGGTTATGGATTCTTACAACGGCTTCTGCAAATAAGGGTGCCACGGAAATCGTTTTTATTTTCTTGGAGAGGGTGGCTTCGTT
The DNA here is from genome assembly GCF_018332955.1 of Lederbergia ruris. NCBI lineage: Bacteria > Bacillati > Bacillota > Bacilli > Caryophanales > Bacillaceae > Lederbergia > Lederbergia ruris. The sequence continues at coordinate 12,659 of NZ_BORB01000014.1, read as the reverse complement.
CTCAACTGAATCTGTGCCGATTACCAATTCGATTGGGCTGTTTTCTATTTTTTCTACCGCTGCCTCAGTAAGCATGAGGTGGGATAATGCAGCGTAAATTTTATTGGCTCCTCTTTCTTTTAGCCCCTTTGCTAAATCGACTAATGTGCCTCCTGAAATACTAAAATCATCAACAATCAGTGCGTTTTTCCCCTGTACATCACCAATAATCTCTAGAACCTTAGCATTTTCATCATGAGATTTCCTCATTTTATCGCCAATCGCCACAGGGACTTGTAATGAGGTAGCAAAATTTCTTGCCTCCTTCGCAAATCCGACATCAGGCGAAACGACCACTAGCTCTTCTATTCTCATGTTTTGGATATAATCACTAAGGATGGGAAGGGCAAATAAATGATCCACAGGTTTTTTGAAAAAACCTTGAATCTGTGAGCTATGTAAATCCATCGTTAAAATTCGATCCGCTCCGGCCAACTCAATACATTCGGCATAAGCTCTCGCTCTGATCGAAACTCGAGGCTCATCTTTTTTATCTCCTTTAGCATAACCAAAATAAGGGATAATCGCCGTTACAGAATTGGCACTGGCTCTTTTGAAAGCATCCATCCAAAAGAGAATTTCGGTAAATTCATCGTTAGGCTGTAACCCAATCGGTTGAACAAGATAAACATCATGATCCCGAACCGTTTCATTAATTTTTACAAATATATTCCCATCCGAAAATGTTAGGACTTCCGATTTTCCTAACTCAATTCCTATGTAATCACACATTTTTTGGGCAAAAGATTTTCCCGTACTGCCGCCAAATATTTTGATATCGGTATTTGTCAAAACAAGTCCCCCTGCCTTATGTTTAGTATTTTTCACCATTCAACTTGAGGTTCTCTGTTCAGAAAGCGCTTTATACCATTATAGTGGATATCCTCAGTTTCCACAACGCATCGTGTTGGCTGCGCGGTATTTTAACTTTTCGTATTGAATAGCACCTTGAGCCAGGCCCAAGGCGCTTTTTCCTACATCATCGTTCCGTATGGAGGTCGTTCTTGGTTTTGGAGAATCATTTGGTTTTGCAACTGCTGGACTTTCAGTCGAGTTCGATCTAATTGTTCACGTTGTTGGGCGTTGGAGCTGTCTTTGAGTTTTTCCAGTTCCATCACCGCTTGTTCCAAACCAGCCTGGGCTTCACTAAATTCCGCATCTTGATAAAACCCCTGTCTTAATGCTTCATCCAGTTGTTCATTGGCATAAAGAATGGCGTCCTCACAACGATTCATACAATCTTCGACAGACTGTCGCGTTGCCACAACCGATCCTCTCCTTCACCGAATGTTCCCGCAAAGGCGGGTATGTCTAGTTTGTTCCCAAAAGGGAGGGTCTATGATAAAATTTTTTAGTGAAATTGGTTATATTTAGGGGAGTTGAGTCGTTTTGGGGATTGAGCCGATTCTTACATATGTTCGGACTTTATTAACAAGGACAGTACAAAAAGATGATATGGTTGTGGATGCGACGGTCGGAAATGGCCATGATACGGTTTTTTTAGCCAAACTAGTCGGTGAAAATGGCAAAGTATACGGATTTGATATTCAAGCTCAGGCAATTGAGCAAACAATGAAACGTTTACGAACGGAGAATATAGCAGGGCCTGTTCAGCTTTTTCAAACAGGACATGAGCATGTCGCTTCCTATCTTTCCGCTGAAAATGATGGGCAGTTAGCAGCAGCAATATTTAATTTAGGCTATTTGCCCAAAGGGGATAAGGCAATTGTGACCAAGCCAAAGACAACGATTACGGCGATTGAGCAATTGTTGCCTCTCTTGAAGGTCGGTGGCATTCTAGTGCTTGTTGTTTATCATGGCCATGAAGGCGGTGCGGAAGAACGCGATGCCTTACTTGAATATGTTTCCTCGCTTGATCAAGAATTCTTTCATGTTCTTCAATATGCCTTCTTGAATCAACGTAATCACCCTCCCTTTGTCCTTGCGATTGAAAAAAGAAAAAACGTTTCGTAATGTCAAATGCGAAACGATTTTTCCTTTTACTTAACCTTTATCGTGTGAGCGCTAGGAGGATTTCTTCCAAATATGCTGGACTCGGCGATACAACCTGCCATTCCAATAGAAGAAATAGCCCGTTGCACCACTTCGTTTCATCACTTTTCTAGCAAGCAGCCGAACATCTTTCTGTTCATTGACCTTTTGATCAGAGAGGTAGACACCTAATAATCCGCGGTTTATCAATTTATGAAATTTCGTATCAGGTAAAAATTGGGTATGTTCGTCTGCTTTTTCGAGGAAATGCATCAAACGCGAAAATAGTTGTTCATCGTGATCATAGTAAAAACAAAAATTGAGGTCACCTTCTTCACGATCTTCCTCCTGGTCAATGAAATAATCCAAAAGAATATGGAGACCTTGGATATACGGAAAATAGCCATCGCGAATCATTTTTGCATGCTCCGCTTGAAAATCCGCGCGAAGACCATAGGATACTAAACAAAAGATCCCTAGCGTGGAGCCTGCACAGGCGGAAAATTCATACCACGTCATTTCCGGCAGTTGGGCTTGGTGTTCCGCAAACCAATTTTGCAATCTCTCCTCCCGCTCTTCCACGCGAACATGCTTATGTATTTGCAAATCACAATAATAACGGCATAATTCTATAAGATAGGGCTTGATCTCTTCATAATGAGGAAGTTTTTCTAGCATCGATTGGCATGTTCGAACAAGTGCCGTTAAATAACCACCATCATCCTGATCTTCTCGATGGCGGTAATACTCCCGGGGTTCCGCTCCAACCGTGAGCGAGTCGATCATCGCTTCATGCAAGGCGGCAAAATCAAGCGGATCTAAAGAAGTGCTGCGATCACAAAGATTATCTAAATAGTCACTGATGGTTTGGTAAGCGACTATAAACCGGATCGCCGTTTCCTTGTGATCGAATGCGGTTAACGCCATAATCGAGCCGCCTTCACAATGGAAGGTTTTATGCTCGATACTCGCAAGAGCTTGACTCCTTAACTCCGCGTTCGGAATCGTCTCTGCTCTATTTTTCCAATCGTCTAATTCTCGATTAGTAACTGGAAAAACTTGACGAAACACTTGATTCAACAATGTGACAGGATTTACTGGTAATGTCATAACCTTCACCTCTTCATCATTCCAAAAAACGCAATCTCAGTTCAACAAAGTTTTTCGCATAAAGAAAAACTTGTTCCTTTTCTGGTTCATTAAAAATTTCATGATAACAATCAGGCCATTCTTTATAGATTTTCTCCGTGATTTTCACTTGATTAAACCACGCAAAGACTTCTAGTTTATCGACAATTTTATCATCCCCACCTTGGAGAACCAATAAAGGGATATCGGGGAATTTTGATATTTGCGCAAAGGCTAATTTCATAGCACTCACAAGCTCACGATACCAACGGACAGAAACTTTTGTAATCGTTAAACCATCATTTAACGTTCTTTCTTTTACATCTTCGTCCCTTGTTGCAAGATTCACATTTAATCCGGGGTTCACTTTTAATCCCGGTGCAATCCAGTTTAAGCCCACTGTGAGGGCATTTAAAGGGATCGGTGGATATTCTTTTAATCCAAGACATGGTGAGGAAAGAAGCAATCCATCCACTGTGATATCTTTTGTTTGTAACATGCGGATCGCCGTTAATCCACCCATACTATGGCCTAAAACGAAAACAGGAAGGTGATAACTTTTAGCTGTTTGCACCCAATCGACGGTTTCATTCACATATTCATCAAAAGAATCAATATGCCCCCTATGTGCTCTTGTCGTTAAGCCTTGCCCAGGTAAATCCCCAGTGATGACGTGAAAACCTTCCGCCTTCCACATCTCAATCAGCCACCAATAACGCCCATGATGTTCCATAGCTCCGTGAATAATCACGATCACACCAACAGCAGGCTGTTCTGTTTCAAATTTTTTCATATGCATTCACCACATGTTTTCGTGTAAATTCTCTATCATTATTATAACCTGATTTCAAAGGTTATGCGGGATTTTAGCTTACACTCACTCGCCTATAGTTGTTATATAAATTTTACTCCACCTCTCCAGTCTCTATACCTTTTTTGTTAAACTAAGAGGAGAACAAAGAGGAAGGTGATGTTTTTGTCTATTTACCCATTTAACGGAAAAAAGCCAGAAATGGATGAATCTGTTTTTATCGCGGATTTCGTCACGATTACAGGAGATGTAAAAATTGGTGCTGACTCAAGCGTTTGGTTTCATTCGGTCATTCGCGGGGACGTGGCTCCGACCATCATTGGAAAACGGGTGAATATTCAAGATCAATGTCTTTTACATCAAAGCCCTGATCGCCCACTAATTATTGAGGATGATGTGACAATTGGTCATCAAGTGATTTTACATAGCAGTATCATTCGCCAAAAAGCCTTGATTGGCATGGGGTCGATTATTCTTGATGGTGCTGAAATTGGAGAAGGGGCTTTTATTGGGGCAGGAAGCCTCGTTTCTCAAGGAAAAAAGATTCCACCAAATAGCTTGGCCTTTGGCCGCCCTGCAAAAGTCATTCGTCCTTTAACAGAAGAGGACATTCAAGATATGGAACGAATTTCAAGGGAGTATGTGGAAAAGGCGAAGTATTATAAGGGGTTAAAAAAGTAAAGATTCATAGGTATTTTTTTCTGCTTCTGACAATCCGGTGAAAATGTTGAAGTTTTTCTTATTTTTGCCGATAAAATAGACAAAGGAAATAGAAGCAAGGGTGAGTTTTCAATGGTCTATTTTTTGAGCTCTTTAATCATATTGATTGTCATCGTCATCGTTTTTCTTATCGTAAAATTTCAGCTAAAGCAAATGAAAAATCTTTTTCTTACATGCCTATTAGTGTTCATCATTGTCATTTTATTGGATTCCAATTGGAGTGAGGTGCATACTGTCGAGGGACATGAATCGCTTGAGGTACCGCAATCCGAATATGCCTTCATAAAAATAAAGGATGAGGTGAAAATCGATACTCCAGTTATTTCTCAACTTCCTGAATTACCAAGAGGTTGTGAGGTGACTTCATTGGCGATGTTGCTGGATAGTGCTGGCGTTCATGCGGATAAAATGGAGCTAGCCGAGAGGGTTAAGAAGAACCCGGCCAAAAGGGAAATAAAGGATGGAAACATTTATTATGGCGATCCTCATAACGGCTTTGTTGGGGATATGTATACATTTGAGAAGCCTGGGCTTGGGGTGTATCACGAGCCCATTATGGAACTAGCAGAAGCTTATTTACCAGGACAAATCGTCAATTTAACTGGACAAACGTTTGAAGAATTGAAAATCCCTCTTTCGGATGGTAGACCTGTGTGGGTGATTATCAATACCGAGTACCGTGAATTAGAAGACTCGTATTTTCAAACCTGGCATACAGAATCAGGAGAAATCCGTATTACGAGGAAAGAACATTCTGTCTTAATCACTGGGTATGACAAGCACTTCGTCTATTTCAATGATCCTTTAAAGAAAAACAAAAAAGCTCCCATTAAAGACTTTGAAAAATCTTGGGTGCAAATGGGGAGCCAGGCGATTACGTATTCAACAATAAAGTAGGGTAACCTCTCCGGGGCTACCCTACTTTATTTCGTAAAATACTCAATGCTACTAGAAGGCAAATTTCTTTTTTTAAACTTTCCAGCTTATTCCAGATCGTTCATATTTTTCAAGTTTCAGTTGCTTTAGCCCATATCAAACAGTAAAAATGTGTAATCTTAATTCCTTTCTCTGTGGCATGTTTTTCAAAATTGGTTACAATCTTGTCAAAGCACATTTCATTAACGTACTGTGTGTACTCTTCACTCTGCCCGAAACACTTCATAACTAGTACATCTTCGGGTGAAGGAATCCATACAGTTTCCTGTAAGTGTCTAAACTGTATATCGATAAGTCCACTTTTAGCAAGTCCTCCATTATCACATCTAATACCGGTGTTCCTTTAGAAGGTGGAGGAAACAACCCTGGAAAGTACTCACCTAACTCAGAACCTTTCCCGTTACCATCGACCGGATGAAATAATATTAGACTACCTCCAGGACGAACAACTCTGTTCCCTTCCTGATACCAACTTGTCGGACCTTTTTTGGTATAAGCTACATCGAAATAATCATTTGGAAAAGGTAAACCCTCATGTGTACGACCTATTACATACCTTACATTTGGCTTTTTATGTTTATTAGCCGTCGCGATAAATCCTTCAGTCATATCATATCCGACGACTTCATCCGCAAAACTTGCCCATTTATTTGTAAATTCTCCATGTCCACACCCTACATCCAATACCTTTCCGTGTAGATGAAATTCTAATTCTTTTGCAAGTATATTTTCTGCAATTAATCCTTCATGGTGAAAATTCCAGGTATACTCATATTTTCCAGTTAAAGACGCCAACTGTTGACACCATTCTTTGCTTTGACCACGTAAGTAATCCGGATGTTCATTCATATTTGGAAAGACAATTTCATTAGGCCGCATTAGCTCTCACCTTTGTCAAATAATTGTATTCCTATAGTTATTTTATTTCTACAACGTTATTCCTTCTTTAATTGTCACTTTTGCTAAACTTGATTGTATTTGTAATAACTTTATGACCTCAGAATTAAACGGGAATTCTCTGCTAGCCACTTTTCTTTTGAGCTCTTCCAATTCGAATCTAGCTCGTTCCTTGAGTTCCGCAGGATATTGATATTTCACACTATTTTCTTCAAATTCATCCTCATCCACCACTTGCCAATCGCCTTTGAGCCCATTTTTATTTCCATAACCGTTCAGAAGTTACCTTATTATTTTTATATTTTAATAGATAAATGTCAGGATTACTCAGATTTTTCCAATCGTCGAAGCCGAAATCTTTATCAAAATGCTTTAAGAGTAGAGACATTAAATTTCCGTGTGTCACAATAATCGTGTTTTCATGGTTACTATTAAAAATACTTTCGATAACCTCAACAATTCGTTTCGTGGCATCTAAACTAGACTCTCCACCTTCAAATTTCAGTTCAAAATCATCAAATGTTGCTTTTAGTTTTTCAAACCAATCGGGATAGTTTTGGGTGCTTAGTATACGTTCTGCTAATCGAGTGTCTATTTCAATCTGAATCTTTAATTTCTTGGCAAGTGGACGAATAGATGTAATCGCCCGTTTATAAGGACTTGAAATGATTCTGTCTATTTTAATTTCAGAAAAAAACTCACGTAAATCTAACGCTTGCTTAAGACCCCTATCTGTCAGTTGCGCTTCAGGTGACTGTCCTTCTGCCTTACAATGCCTAACAACATAAATTTTCTTCAATAAAAATCACTCCAGTATATGTATAAACTTTTTATCACAAATGAATTGGTTTGCAGACTTCTTTCCATTTCATTTTGTATATACCTTCCTGTTCATAAATAAATTCTACTTACCTGCCATTTTTAACACTTGAATGTAATCCCTTGCCCCATGCAATATTCGATAAATAAATACAGTGTTTTCAATTACTCGATAAAAAGCTATATAGGGTTCCGAAATGATCCTTCGAAACTCATAATGACTGAGTGATTTCTCTCTCAGTTTCGTCCCTGCAAACGGGAAAGTCTCAAGATGTTTTAATGATGTAATAATGCGTTAAGGTCACTATCAGCTGTGGAAGTAATTCCACTTTATAACGTTTCATTAATTTTCTCCTTAATTCTTTCATACGCTGAATCAAGTGAGGTGGTCTTTTCTCCATTTAATCGTTGTTCTTCGGCATGTAATAGTTTGTCTTTAAGATCAAGGAGTGCTTCTCTTCTTTCAAATGCATCAATGCCCATGAGAACAAGATCCCCTTCTCCAAAATTTAGTACTCCTATTGTAACTTAAAAAAGATATGATTCCCATTGTAAATTGGAAATCATATCTCCTCAGTAGTCTTGAATAATTTACGAGTGGGACACAGCTAGTTCCTTCCCAAAATCGTATTGTTCTTCTACATAGACCGCGTGCCAAATCATAAAGACGAGGACTGTCCAAATTTTACGGCTGTAGTCCATTTTTCCTTGGCAATGATCCTCTAATAACTTCAGTATATATTGCTTATCTAAGATATAATCAGTATCGCTACCCCGAATAATTTCTTTTGCCCAATCATGCATTTCATCTTTTAACCAGTGACGAATTGGGACAGGGAAGCCTAACTTTTTCCGATCCAATACATGGTCAGGAATGATGCCCTCTGCTGCTTTGCGCAGTACATATTTCGTTGTGCCATCCGCTGTTTTTAAACTGGTTGGAATTCTTGAGGCGACATTGAATACTTCTTTATCTAAAAATGGCACCCGTAATTCTAGGGAATGCGCCATCGTCATTTTGTCCGCTTTTAATAAAATATCGCCACGCATCCATGTGTGAATATCCACAAATTGCATGCGATCGACAGGATCATAGCCGACCGTATCTTGGTACAGTGGGCGCGTGATATCCCGATAATCCAAGCGATCATTATATTGCTTTAACAAACGACGTTTTTCACTTTCCTCAAACATTTTCGCGTTGCCAATATATCTTTCCTCCATTGGGGTCACTCCACGTTCAATGAAGCTTTTTCCTTTTACCCCTTCCGGAAGCACATTCGCTAATGCTCGTAAAATCGTTTTTCCTACTTTTGGTATTTTATTAAATACTTCTAAAGATTGTGGTTCTCGGTAAATATTATAGCCACCAAACAATTCATCTGACCCTTCTCCTGAAAGCACGACTGTGACATGTTTTCGCGCTTCTCTTGCCACAAAATAGAGCGGCACACAAGCAGGGTCTGCCAATGGATCATCCATATACCACATGATCTTCGGTAATTCCTTCATATATTCCTCAGGCGTAATGACGTAACTGATGTTTTCAACACCCAATTTTTCGGCTGTTTCTTTGGCCACATCAATTTCACTAAAGCCATTCCGCTCAAAACCAACGGAAAAAGTTTTGATTTCCGGATTAAATAACTTCGCAATTGAGACAATAATGGTAGAGTCAATCCCACCTGAAAGAAACGAACCAACTGGAACATCACTGCGCATATGCATATTGACGGAATCAAAGAGAACATCCTTAATTTCCTGAATAAATTCCTTTTCGGATTTTTGGACAGGCTGGAAATGGGCTTTCCAGTAACGTTGGATTTTCAAGGGCTGATTCACTTTTTTCGTAAAATAATGACCTGGCTCTAATTTCTTAATTCCATTCGTCATTGTTTCAGGTTCTGGTACAAATTGATACGTTAAATATTGTTGCAAGGAATCGAGATTCAATTCATTTTTTTCGATCGCGAGTAAAATACTCTTTTTCTCCGATGCGAAAAATGTCCTTGCCCCATCTTCTTTATAAAAGAATGGTTTGATCCCAAATGGATCGCGGGCACCAAATAAAGATTGTTCTTCTTTATCCCAAATAAGAAAAGCAAACATTCCCCGTAGCTTTTCCACTGCTTTTTCGCCTAATTGACTGAAAAGCGCAATTAATACTTCTGTATCGGAATCCGTATCAAATGTACATCCAGCTTGGAGCAGTTCTTCACGCAATTCCACATAATTATAGATTTCTCCATTAAAAATAATCCAATAGCGGTCATTTTCATATGAAAGCGGCTGTTTTCCACTTTCAATATCAATGATGCTTAGTCTGCGAAAACCAAATTGAACATGCTCATCTTCAAAATAACCTTCATCATCTGGACCACGATGGGTAATGATTGTATTCATTTGATGAAATAGTGCTTTGTCTGGATGCTTTTCTGATGTTGGATGATCATGGATACAACCGATAAAACCGCACATGTTTCGACACTCCTCTATAGTAAACAACTAGTACTCATTCTCAATGTTTCTATTTTAGCATTTAATCCAAATCTTTGTCAGTATTTATCCGTAAAAATAAGTGTTCAAAAAGGAGGATAAAAAGGACCAAGAAGTTCGAGGCGGCGCAGTTTCGAGCAGCGCAATGTATGCATTTAGATACATGAGCAGCGTAGAAACAAGCCAACGAAGAAATTCGATGTGTCATTTTTACCGGACTTTTTTGAACATCCTTCAAAAAATAACAGAGCAAATCTTGGCTCTGTTATTTTCTCCCAAATCCTAATAATCATACATATATTATCCCGGATCAACTGGCAGTAAGACCCCTACTTCAAGAATCCGAGGGAAACAAGAGTTGTAAGTGGGGGATCAACTGCCAGTAAATCCCCGATTGAAGTTTCACTTTATTGTATAGCTTTCAATAGTTCTTCTGCCTTATCTGTTCTTTCCCACGGGAGATCAAGATCAGGTCGACCAAAATGGCCGTAGGCGGCGGTTTGTTTGTAGATGGGCCGTCTAAGGTCTAACATTTTGATAATTCCAGCAGGGCGTAGGTCAAAATGGGCACGAATTGCCTCAACGAGCAGTTCTTCTGATACGGTTCCTGTTCCAAATGTATCAACGGAGATGGAAACAGGTTGAGCCACACCAATCGCATAGGCCAATTGTACTTCGCATTTATCGGCAAGGCCTGCGGCGACAATGTTTTTGGCTACATAACGGGCGGCATATGCTGCGGAACGATCGACTTTTGTTGGATCTTTCCCAGAGAAAGCTCCTCCTCCATGTCGCGCATAGCCTCCATACGTATCAACAATGATTTTTCTGCCTGTTAGTCCAGCATCCCCTTGTGGTCCACCAATCACAAATCGGCCGGTCGGGTTAATAAAGTACTTCGTTTCCTCATCCAATAACCCTTCCGGAACAACAGGAGCAATGACACAGTTTTTCATATCCTCTTGGATTTGTGCTAACTCAATGTCTGGATGATGTTGAGTAGAAATGACAATCGTATCAATTCGAACAGGATGTCCCTCTTCATCATATTCTACCGTCACTTGGGTTTTACCATCTGGTCGTAGATAAGGAAGAACTTTTTGTTTTCTCACTTCCGCTAGTTTCCTTGAAATTCGATGAGCTAATGAGATCGGAAGAGGCATTAATTCCTCTGTTTCATTACATGCGTAGCCAAACATTAAGCCTTGGTCCCCAGCACCAATCGCTTCGATTTCCGCTTCCGTCATTTTTCCTTCCCTTGCTTCTAATGCTGTGTTCACGCCTGAAGCAATATCTGGAGATTGTTCATCAATTGAAGTCATGACCGCACATGTCTGCGCATCAAAACCATATTTCGCGCGGGTATAACCGATGTCCTTTAATGTGTCTCTTACAATTTTTGGAATATCCACATATGTTGTGGTGGTAATTTCTCCTGCTACTAGTACAAGCCCAGTCGTGACCGAAGTTTCACAGGCCACGCGAGCATTGGGATCGTCAGCCAAAAGTTCATCTAAAATAGAGTCAGAAATTTGATCACATATTTTGTCTGGATGTCCTTCTGTGACAGATTCCGAAGTAAATAAACGTCGATTTTTTGACACCTATGTTCCTCCTCCAAGTTTCTCTCTAAAAAAACGAAAAACCTTTCCCGTATAAAAATAGAGGAAAGGTTAATTCTTATCCGAGCCTTTCACTCTTATCGTCCAAGGCCATCCACCTTGCACCAGGTTAGCACCTTGCTACGGGAAATCAATTGATTCGTAGTAGGTTGCTGGGTTTCACAGGGCCTGTTCCCTCCACCATCTCAGGATAAGAGTATCCGTTCAATGTAAAATCATAACGCAAATTCCGACAAGGGTCAAGTGAAGAATTTTCTGATTGGAAGATAGAGTGAAAAGTCGTTATAATGAAAGACATAAAATAAACTCCTATTGACGGTTGGAAAGAGGTGGTTGTGTTTATGGCTAGGGTAGATCTTCCTGAAGAGTATTTGCAGGATTTTTTTAGTACGGCTTGCCCATCATTCTTCAGCCATAGAAGGAAATACGATTAGTTTGCCAGATACAGTGTCTATTATTTTGCACAATACGATCCCAGGTAAAACATCGCGAAGGGAATATTTTGAAATTGAAAATCACAGAGAAACGTTTCATTATATGCTGGAGAATGTTATAAATGGAACGGCACTTTCTTTATCCATTATCAAAGGGATCCATGAAAGATTGACAGATAGATTATTGGTTGATAAAGAGCAATTTAAACAGTCGGAAAATGCCATTATGGGGGCGGATTTTAAAACAGCGAGTCCCCAAGAAACACCTCATCTTATGAAGCAATGGGTAGATAACCTAAACTATCAGCTAGAACACGCAACAGAGCGTGATGACATAGTTAGAATTGTGATCGATTTTCATATTCAGTTTGAACGCATTCATCCATTTTCGGATGGAAATGGACGTACTGGGAGAATGCTAATCAATTATTCTTTGTTAGAAAGAGATCTTCCTCCACTGATCATAAGGGCTAAAGATAAACCTGACTATATCCATTATTTAGGGACCGCTAACATTGAACAGTTTACCGAATTTGCTTTGGAACGGATGAAGGAAGAAGCGGAACGTCTTAAGTGTTTTATGAATGTAGAGGAAAAAATCTTAAAAGACTGGGATGAATGATTAGGGAAACATCTGCAAAAAGAGGCTGGGACAAAACTCCAGTAAATAAAATTAAGGCGTTGGGGCTTACACTTAAAAAGTGTAGACCCCACGCCTTTTTTTGTCGCTATTTTAGTAAACAAAAAGGACACCTTTTGATAAAA